>JAJZEY010000078.1 GCA_021805585.1 Planctomycetota bacterium | reverse complement strand
GGCCAGAACCTGGGTCACCATATTGTAACCCTGGGGAAGAAGTGCCCCCTGATCTTCATAACCGACCGCTTCAATTGCCTGTGTGGGCAGGTTTAAGCCCGCCATGGCCTTGCGAAAATCAGCGTCAGTGGTAATCGGTTTGCCCGGATGTTCAATGGCACGGGCAATACGGGCGGGGCTCAGGGAAAAATAAAAGGTATTGCCATCCAATGCCCAGGCCGGCGATATCGGACTTTTAGGAGAATGAATGTAATAGACCGTCACGTTGCCGACGGTAAGGTTGCGCATTACCGCGGCGGCATGTTTAATACCATGCTGTTCAAGTTGGGCATTAATTCCCATCAGGGCCAGCGGCGCGGCAATGACAATGGCATTGGCCAGTCGCGTTGGATGCCGCAGCCTGTTGACCATTAAAAAACCGAGGGTCGGATTCGCAGCCTGCGCCGGTGTATAAAAAAGCCAGTGCGAACCGAAGGAGGCCAGAACATCTTTGCGCAGGCTTATGCCGGTCATGGAGGCTACTTGCGAAAGCGTCTGCTTCACCACCGCACGCTGGCCATACAGGTCCGCGGAAGCCATGGCAAAGCCGTACAGTTTGGGCATGGCAAAATGTACCACGGTCATGGATGTGGCACCCGCAGGCACCCTTGCGAGCAAGGCACGAACCGCCTTGCCCTGCGATGGCCGTGAATTTGGCATTGCCAGAAATGCGCCATCCTGCCAGTGTCCGCCAACCAGGCCACCGCCTTCGGAATAAACCGTATAGCCGCCCAGCGCAAAAGCGGTTTTCACCTTTTTCCAATGGCTTTTGATCGCCGGATTTTGTCCGGTATAGGCATCCGCAGCCGCCAGTAGACCGGACAGATCGGCATATACGGCGTAACCGCCCGTGGCGGGCAACTGTCCGATTGCGGCGCAATATTTGGCATCCGTTGCCAATCCGTGTCCATGGCCGTTTAATGCCGCCCGCATGCGCACGCGGGGATGGGTAAACAGATAGCAAAACAAACCCGTTCGACCACATACCGCGGCCGCGCTGGCGGGCAATTTCGCGGCGATTTGTTCCCGCAGCGCCGCAAGCACGGACTTTCCATCCGGGCCGGCATCAATCACAAGTGCGGTACTCAGGCTGCCATCGGTTTTTGCGGCCGGCAGGCAATAAAACGCCCAGGGATGGCGGGCCAGCAGGGATATATCTTTTTGAATGAGACCCTGCGACGTTGCGGTTACCGGCAGCGGGGTGTGCCGCCATGCGGCACTTTTCAACAATGCCGGCAGTCCATCCGCCATAAAAGCCGCGAAATGAGACCGCTTAAGAAACCGCGCCAGCGTGGATTTGGCATAGCCCGGCCAATGCGCCGGCGAGCCGTTCCAGCCTATGTAAAACAAAACCCCGGCCGGAACGCGATTGGCCAGCGGAGCCTGCGCGGCAACATTCGGATTAACCGCAGCGCGACTCAAGGCCGCGGTTAACAAACCCGCCAGGACCAGAACTCCGCCGAAAAGGCTGGAACGCACTGAAGATCGACACGTCATGAAAAATTCCTGAAAAGCAGTTCGATTGCCACTGGTTATTCCACAGCCGGATCCGCATCGCGAGCCAAATGACCAGAACAACCGCAAATTGAGTTTACCGGTTTTGCCGGCTTGGCGAAAGATGAATGCCACGCCGGCAGCCCGCGGCGCTTCGCGAACGAATATCCGGAGGGTGTGCCCGTTTTTATCGGGAAGGGAAAAGCGTTGCCGCCGCAACGCTGTCTCGTCCTGATATAGGTTGTCACTGTTGGCAACGGAAATATCAGGAGTTTTGGTATGCGTGTACGGGTAATAAAGCGGTATAGTGAGTGCTTCAAGAGGCACGGGTTGTCAGCTTCTGGAAAACCCGGCATTTGCGGCACCTATCACCTTTTCCGAAGCCTACCGTCGATAAAACCTCCACCAGGCCGGAAAAAAAACGTCATCGTCATGAATTTACCCGCCTCCTGACCGCCTTTTTTTTGGAATAACATTCCACCGGCAACGTTATACGAATTGCCTGCGCAACGGCTCGCAGGTCGTAAATGATTTCATTGAAAGGCGTTCTGTGCCCGGCCTTTGGAGATACCGTTTATTTCATGCCAAAGATACTCACATGCCCGTTTCATTTTTCATCCATACCGCATCGCCTGGTGACCCGTTTTGCTTTGCTTTTCTGCTGCGCCCTGGCATTGTTGTCGGCCGCATGTACCACGCTGCGCGTCACCAGTCCTCCGGAAACCGCGGATGAACAATATTTACTCTCCGTTGCGGCATCCAAATCCATCGCCCACCTGACCGTTTCAAATCTGCGTGACCGCCGGGTATTTGTGGATGCCGATTTTCTGGATAAATCAATCGACCAGCGGAATTTTCTGGTTGCCGACCTGCGTGCCCATCTGCTGGCCGGCGGCGTGCGACTGGTCAACGCCCGTGCGAAGGCGCAAATTGTTCTGGAAGTCCGCTGTGCCGCACTGGGAATTAATAACCAAAGTCTGCTGGTGGGCATTCCACCCGTTTACGCCAGCAGTACGCCCAGCTCAGGCCTCGGTTATATTCCGGTCCTTATCCCGGAAATTGCCTTATTCAAAAATATTCATCAAAAAGGATATGCCAGTGTCGCCTATGTCGCTTACTGGCGAAAAACCGGCGACATTGTGGCCGACTCCGGGCCATTTGTCGGTCGGACCTATCGCAGCGACTGGTGGATCTTCGGCTTTGGGCCGCAAACTTCCGGAAATATCCCGCCTGCCCGGCAGCCATGATGGCGGTATGATTCAACTTGTGCTTTGTCAAACCTGAAAATCAGGACTGATATAGCGCAATGCTTCAACAGACCCAAAGGTTAAAGGATTGTCAGCTCAATGAATCAGACCGACCCTATTCATCAGCCGGCAACACCTGCGGCACCCGCGTCGCGCGGCTTTCGCCGCGGAATTCTCCGCCTGCTTATCCTTCTGTTAATCGTATCACTGGCCCTCACCGTCGCGGCCATCAGCGGACGCCGACTTCTGCATTCATCCTATGCGCATCATTGGGTTATCGCAGCCATCGAAACACGGACCGGCCTGAGAATCTCGGCCGGGTCGATCCACATCAATTGGCTGGGCAAAACCACGCTGCAAAACGTTTCCGCATCGCTGCCTCTGGGCCATCGGCCCATTCTGTACGTGCGGACGCTTTCACTTCGACACAACAATGTGCTCTGGTTTTCCGTGACTGGCCATCTTGGGCTCTCCGCCATCAGCCTGACCGCTCCGCAATTTATCATTCGCCGCGCCGGACAGGGCGGATGGACACCGGCACTGGTGTTTGCGGCCGTGCGCCAGGCCTGGATGCAATGGAAACTGACGCATCCGAATGCCCAACCACTTTCCGCGATGAGCTTTCCAAGGCTACATCTGGTGGATGGGCAGGTCACGGCCCCCGCCTATGGCGGCAAAATTCTGAAAATCAGCCACCTTGGCCTGACAGCCCGGCCGCACGGGGCGCTGGCGTGGCATTTCCATTTAAGCACGCCGGTCCGCGCCGGGCGCCCCTGCGTGACTATTCGCGGAACGCTGGTGCCGCGGCAGCAATGGATGCACACGCTGCAAGTCCGCGGAACCGGACTCCAACAATGGCTGCGACTTTTCTGGCCGCAATGGCGCGGCCCGGCCGGCCTTGAAGCGAATCTGGTTGGACACGTCACCGGGGCAACGCTGGCGGAACATGCGTCGCATATTCTGCTTTCCATGGGGGCGTTAACCGTCCGCGGCCGCACCAATATCGAGTATTCCGGTCAGCGCTGGCAGGTCAATCCGCGCAGCCTGAATTTCCTGCTGGCCTGGTGGCCCCACCCGATCCGCGTTTTTCGCGGCACCCTTTGGGCGGACAGCCGCGGCGTGCACGGCACAGCAATCCGTGCGCAAGCCGCCGGCGGCGATCTGCATCTTAGCGGACTTTTTAATCCGGCCCTTGGCCAAGCGGAAATTCAGGCCGCCTGGCGAAACATCAGTCTGCCGGGGGGCGACGCGCAAAACGGAACCATTACCGCTTCACTGCTTTCCCCATGGCCGGGCAAACGGGTAATGACCGCCCGCCTGACAAGCTCCGGCCAAAGCGCTTACGGATACTGGACTTCCCAACTGGCCATTGGGGCACAGGGGAGTTTGCATCATGGATTCTCGTGGCAGCTTACCGCACCAAAATTCCGGTGGAATCATGGTTCGGTCGTTCAACTCGACGGCCTGACCGCCCGCGGCTCGGCCGACCAAAACCATATTGCCATCATGGCCTGCACGCTTCCCACCGATCCATATCTGAAACTGGTCGGACGCTATGCCCTTGTTCCGGGTGTCTGGCATCTGCGGCTGGCGTGCCATGGCAATTCCATTCCGCTTGCCGGCCTGCCCGCCGATTCCACGGTGAATTTGCATGCCTATGGAAACAGCGGCGGAATGCAGATTCAAAATCTTCTGGTCGCCAACAAAACCTGGAGCCTGGCCGCCAGCGGAAATTGCATTTTTGTTAAGCAATACCCGGCCCATCTGCTGCTTACCGTTACCGGACTTCCGGTGGTCAGCCATGTCAGCGGGCGGGCCGCGCCTTGGGCCATCGGCGGCGTCATGAATGGGCATCTGCTGGCCCACGGAAATCTACTGCCGCTGAACCTTCAATTAAATGGCCGCCTCGCCGGCGCTCAGTTGCGAATTAACAGCCATCAGTTGGCAATGCCTGCGGTGGTGGTGGAGGGCGCAATTTCCAATTCCGCCATTCATATCGCCACGCAACCGGTCAAACTGCTGGGCGGAAATGTAACCGTGGCGGGAAACGCACGGTTGAACGGACAATTGGCCTCCATGACCATCGCAGCACAAAATATTCAGGCAAAACAACTTGCGGTCATGCTGCTGCCCCCCATCAAGGGAACCGTCGCCGGACGCGTCGGTCTGAAGTTAACCATTCATCTGCCTGACCGAAATCTGGCCCGCGCAAATGTATTCGGTTCGCTGAAGGTCACGCACCTGCTCTGGCCGGCGCTTTGGCCCGGCACTCTTCCCATCCACATTACCGCCGCGGACACGCAAATTGTTTACCGCCGCGGACGGCTTTCACTGGCACCCATTGTCGTGCGAAGCGCCAACGGCGGGAACATTAAGGGAACCGTTCTGTGGAAACGCACCGATCCGCGGCACGTGACTGTCGCACTCGCCCTTGCCCGCTGGCCGCTGACCGTTCAAAGCCAGGCGCTTACTTTCACGCTCAATGGTTCAACGACTGGAAGCTTAAACCCGTTTACCCGCAGCTATCGAGGTGATGCAACTCTGACGGCGGGCATCCGCAAGCTTATTTTTCCCATCGGGTCCGTGAAATTGCGGCTTCATGGCCTGGGCCGCACACTTGAAGTTTCCAATCTGCAAGCGGTGATAATGGGCAATACGCTTGCCGGCCATGCGGTTTATAATATGGACAGACCGTTGGCCTCATCGGCCTCGCTTACCTGCAACCTGTCGAATATTCCGATTCTGCTGCCATCCGTGCGGGCGCTTCATGCCCTGCGGGGCGGCTTTCATGGCACGCTTTCCGCCGGCCCCAGCCGCGGTGCCCACCCGCTTGCCCCCATGGAAGCCCTGCTGAATCTCACACCAGACAACGCCCATCTTGGTGCCATGAACTTAGGGCCAATTGTTCTGCACGCCTTTGTTTCCACACATTCCGTGGTGGTCAACCATTCATCCATCAGTCTGGCGGGCGGCCTGTTGCGACCCTGGGCACGGCTGGCCAAACATTCCGGCGGTGCATATTCGGCGCAACTGAACCTGCATTTTTCAGATATCGACCTGGGACAAATCACCCGAACCGTCAAACCACGCGCGCTGCCCGTGCCCGGTCTGCTTTCCGGCCGCATGACCGTCATCGCCACGCCCGGTCGCTGGAACGCCGCCTTCGGGCAGGGCAGTCTGCGCATCAGACATTCCGACCTGATCAACACCACAATTATCGCCGCCCTTTATAATCTGCTGCATGTCGGAACCGGCAGCGTTGCGCCCACCGGCCACGGTCATGCCACCTGGCGGCTGGAAAATGGCGATGCCCATATCACCTCACTGCATTACACAGACCGTGGTGCCAGCACTTTGGCCACTGGAACCATTACCAATATATGGAACATGCCCAAAAGCGCGATTGCCGGTTATGTGGTCGGAACCGTGCAGCCCTTCGGAAACATTCACATCCCATTTGTGCCACAAACCAAAGCTATTTTAGACGCCTTGGAATCCAATGTAAGCACCATTCAGGTCGGTGGCACATGGCAAAATCCAACCGCAACGCCCGTGGCATTCAAGCAGCTTAACGATGCGATTCATGAAACTTTCATCCGGGCCATCGTCGGCCGACAGCACAGTACGCAAAGTCCCTGATTATTCCCTTTTTCCTGTCCTCACATTGGACAGCAAACCTTCGCGCATGGTACGATATGTTGTGTTGTTTGTGATTTGTTCGGACAGCATCTGGTATTTAATGCACCGGGCAGCATCAGACAGAAAAAAGGGCCGCACAAATGAAACTGAATCATATTTATCAGCGTGATTGTGTAGAGGGACTGGCGGAAGTTGCGCCGGGCTCCATTGACCTTATCTTCGCCGATCCACCCTTTAACATAGGCTACAAATACGATGTGTATGAAGACAAGCGTGCCGCCGAAGATTACCTGGACTGGACCCGCCGCTGGGGTGCCGGTGTGGTTAAGGCACTTAAGCCGGATGGCACGTTCTGGCTGGCAATTGGCGATGATTTCGCCGCCGAGCTTAAGCTGATCTTCCAGCGCCAACTCGGCCTTACGTGCCGCAGTTGGGTGTTGTGGTATTACACGTTTGGCGTGCAGTGCAAATTCAAATTCGCACGCAGCCACACGCACCTGTTTCATTTTGTTAAAAATCCAAAATCCTTTACCTTCAATATTCCACCGATCCGTGTGCCATCGGCCCGCACGCTGGTTTATGGCGACAGCCGGGGCAATCCGGATGGTCGCCTGCCGGATGACACCTGGATTCTGCGCCCGCAGGACATTCCGGATAGTTTCCAATCCAATGAAGATGTCTGGTATGTGCCGCGCGTCTGCGGCACATTCAAGGAACGCGCCGGCTGGCATGGCTGTCAGATGCCGGAGCAATTGCTCGGCCGCATCATTAAGGCCTGCTCCAACGAAGGGCAGACGGTTCTTGACCCGTTCGGCGGCAGCGGATCCACGCTGGTCACAGCTAAAAAGCTGGGCCGGCAATTTTTGGGTTTTGAACTTTCACCGGAATACGCCACACGCATAGAAAGCCGCCTGGCGGAAACAAAAGTGGGCGATGCGCTTCTGGGTTCCGACGCGCCGCTGAATTCCGCACCGGCGACAGCCAACGGCGTCCGGCGCGTAAGCGGCAAACGGGTGAAGGCCGCGCCCGCTAGGGTTGAGAGACGTGGGCAGCCGGAAATTGACTGCGGAATAATAGAGGCGTTCGTCGTTGCGCGGAACGGGTTCTCGCCTGATCGGGTTATAGCGGACCCGGAAATAAATGCGGAGTTTGCTGCGGCCTGCCAGCGGCTCGGCGTGGCCGGCGACGCAGTCGAATGGAATACACGCCTGATGAACCTGCGAAAGCGCAAGAAACTCAGCGGCCTGCCGCCCTCCAAAGAAACTACTTTTGCGGGCGAAAAGGAGACGTATCAAAGGTGCAAGTTTGCCTTTGAGATTGCATTGCAGCATTTCGAGGAAAAGCACAGCAAAGCCCTGGACACAATCCTATGTGACCCAAGAGAGGCAGCAGCGCTCGACGCGTTTGTCCGCCTTATGATTCCCGAACTGTTAACTCCCCTGCAGATTAGGTGGCTCGCGCTGCGATTCCGAAAAGAGGCGCAATCTCGCAAGGCGGCAGGCCTTAGCAGCAAATTGGAGTTGCCGCAGCGGAACCGCCACAATCCTTTCAAATTGCGCCTTGACGCGGTGCCAGACGGCCCAGGCCTATATTGCCTGCAGAGCGAGGACGCCTCGAGCAAGTACCTGTACATTGGCGAGACAGAAAACCTCCGGAAAAGGATTGGATTTCAATTCGCGGAATCAACAAAATTTAATTTCTGGCACACCTCGCGTGATCGCCTCTCCTTAAT
>JAJZEY010000275.1 GCA_021805585.1 Planctomycetota bacterium | reverse complement strand
AGTGGGCACCCTGCTTGCTGGATGCACCCTGGATCATATAAAAATCCAGCCACGTCTCATGGGAATAATACACGGAACAGGATCGGTTGTAACATGGGTGCACCGTAATCAGATGCCGGCCCCCACAGCCCGCCTTAAGCCCGCGGCCCAGTGCATCAACATGTTTCGGCGAAATGTAAGGCGGCGTGGATTCCCCGCCCGCCACATGAATGACATTGCCTTTGTTCCGGAAATGGGTGCCAAGTTTCATGCCGATGCCGTGGAGTTCCGGGATTGTATAGCTGTTCATAATTCCGGACCGCGGGCCTGCCCACATGCTGTAGATCATGGTGTACAGGCCATAATGCGCCGCGCGGTCTACCAGATGGTCGCAATAGGAAAAATATTTCGGATTTAATTCGGTTTTTCGCGCGCCGATATATGCCGACTCGCCGTAGGCATCCAGCCCGTCAGATTGCGGATAGAAATCCAGACAGAACATGATGGCGGTAAAGCCGTGACGTTTGCGGCTGGCCAGATACAGTTCCAGGTCGGCATAGTTGAGCGCGTTGATATTCCAGGCTGTATCCGCCAACAGAAAAAATGGCCGTCCGCTGTGGGCGTCGGCTAGAAAGCGGCGGTTGGCGCTTACCTTTAATCCACGCGGCGCGTTGGACTTTTCGCAACCAGGCGGCTTGGGCATGGAAGCACCGGCAACCGGCCTGATCGTGCGCGCCAGCATGACACCGGTACCTATCAGCGAAGTCTTTACAAAAGCGCGGCGTTGCATCATGTACCTTTTTTCGTAACTGTTCATGGCCATCCAGCCAGCCACATCCACCATAGGCTTGGACACAAATAGTTGTACCCAGCAGCGCCAGGCGATGCAACAGCAGGTCCCGCAATTAACGGCTTGCATATTGTGACTGTTTGCCGAGGCCGACGGATTTTCCGGCGGCAGGTTTAAACTTGGATTATCGGCAGGTTTGCCATAGCTTTCTCTGATGCAAAGCTTCCCATGCCGGCAGCCCGTTGGTGTTGCGTTGCTTCAGCCGGATACCGATGCCGGCCTCTCCTTTGCCTTTCCGTAAAGTTCCGCGCAACACACTCCAATAAGAGTTCACCCGGCCGTTCATCAGCTATTTTGTCTATGGCCGGAAAAATTGGCAGCCCCCCTTCAGCGGGTAATCAGATAGTACAGCACGTTGGGAAGCAGATGAATGGTCAGGCCCGCCGGGGTGCGGGTCGTTTGAACCAATTGACTGGCGGCGGCACCGTTGGTACGCAGCGCCTGGACGTGGCCCGTTGTCCACGCAAGGCCCGAAAGGGTGACTGATCCGTAAATATTTTTAATATTCCATGGACCCGAACCCATAGCCACAATTTTATGGCCACTGATGTGAAAGCCTAAGGGTTTTTCCCGCGTCATAACCTGCAGCAGCAGACGATGGCTTGTGGCCAGGGGGGAGCGGGTCAGCGACACCAGCAGCACGGAGGCGAATCTGTTGTGCAATGCGAATGCGGCGTTGGCCTCTTTTATCCGGTGTCCGGCGGTGGTAAAGCCGACAAAGCCCTGGGCGGCCGGGGCGTTTATGGTCAGTAAGCCGGATTTATAATTCCAGAAAAGTTCATGGTTGGCACTGGCCACGGTTCCGGCGTTCGGATGCAGATAATCGGCAAGGTTCAGGCTTTTGTACGCGGTGCGATGGGTATCAAAATGGCGCATCACCGGCCCGACCAGGGCGGTGAGCGGATTAAACATCGGGATGGTTTTGCTTTTCACGGCCGCCAGCGAAAGCAAGCCCGGTATCGCGGTCCATTCCTCCACCGCAGGCGGTTCGTGCAGGACCAGTCCATGGCGGAAAATGAGAGAGGCCGCGGGGAACTGCCCGATGATGGCCGGGCTGCAAACCTGGAACATGTTCATCTGGTGATCGACGAGGGGATCGTTTCCAACGGCAAAAAAATCCAGGCCGGCCAGACCATCCAGCGAGCCATAGGCTGCGGACAGAATCAGTCCGTCGGCCCGGTAGCGGTTGGGGTTATCAAATCCAATTTCCGACATAATATTGGGAAAGCCTGCGGTCTGGATCATGTTAAAGGGCATGGCGCGGGGGTGTAGGATGGCCGGTCTGCCAATGACGCTTTGGCCACTGGCGACGCTCCATGCGGAGTTGGGGCCGGTGTGGGTGGCATCAAAATATCCATGGCGGTCCATCACATCGCCGGAGGTGTAGGTCCAGCGTTCAATGCCATCAAGCAGGGTGGGATCCGCGGTGGTCCAGTTGGAGGGGGAAATTAGCGGCCGAACATGCAATTGGGAATGCAAATACGCAATTATATGTTGATAAAACCGGTGCTGAAGCATGGCCAGAAACGTCACCTGGTCGCGTATGCGGGGCAGCAATTTGGGCACAGTCTTGATGCCCTGACGGGTCATGTGCCAGGCACCATACAACCAGATGCGCTGCCGGGCGAAATCGTCGTGCGTGTTGGCCGCGGCGTTGGCATCTTTCGCCCGGCGATTCCATGCGGCATAGGCCGCCTTAAGCGATCCATAACGCCGCACCAGCCAGACGGCGAATTGATGTTCAAGATCGTGCCACTGGTGCGGTGGGAAAGATTGGCCGCTTAAGTTCCAGAAAAACAGACTGTCTTCATTCTGAATTTCCACAATAGCCACGGCGGGGTCCTGGCCCAGCGGTACGTGGTTATAAGGGTCGGGAGAGGTCAGGATCGCGCGCATCCACTGCCGATAGATGTGCCGCACACGCGGGTTAAAAAACAACAGACCTGATGGCCACTGGCCGGGCTTATATCCTTTTACCCCCAAAGCGCCGGCGGTAACCCAGGCGGAATAATATGTACTTATATCCGTATATATACCATTTTGTTTAAGCGCCCAGACCATGTATTGCAGCGCATGCAGCCGGCGCATGGAAATAACCGCCGGCGAATGGCTGGTATTTAACAGCGAACCATGGAACCGTACCATATTCACACCGACGGCCGCGAGTCGGCGGGCCATCAGGCGGACCAGCACGCGCGGCTGATTAATATTGGCGAAGCCGACGTTGACTCCCCAGAAGCGGACGGGCCGGCCGTTGCCCAGCAGAAAGTTGCCGCCAATGTGGCGGACAAAACCGGCGGCCCCGGCCCGCTTTTCATTCCAGACGCGCAAATTGATAAGATTGTCGGACTCCGTCAGGCTCGGATCCCACGCGAACCAGCCCGGTGCGGCGGCTAAATTCCGCTGGCCGGGACGCATTTTGCCATTGGGAATAAACCGGTTGGAGGTAAGGGCGAAACAATCGTAAGCGGCGATCACTTTGTGGCCGGGCTTGGCGGTAAGTTCAAAAGTGAAAATATGCCCACCGGCGGTCAGATTGATGCGGGCCAGACGGATCCAATTTGCGGGGAACCATTGCCGCACGTTCGTGTTGCCGATAAGCGCTTCATGATTTGTGCAGGTTTGCCAGGGCTGGTTGTCAAAACGGTATTTAAACGGCCCGTGCTGCCAGCATTTGCGAACCCATAGCCGCCAGTTGTGTGTGCCGGGTACCGTGACGTTATAAGTTGCGAAATAAGGCGTCTGGCCCTGCGGGCCGGAAACGGTAAGCCACTGGCCGCCGGAGAGCGCGGCTTTCTCCTGCGGCGTGGATGCGGAAAGCCAGGTGGACGCGGGAAAATTAGTGGAGACGGCATTTTCCGCCTGCCACCAGACGTAGCGCGCATTGCCCGGTTTTGCGGCCATGGTGCCCCCGACCGCGGCTAACGCCAAAGCTCCGATAGTTAGAAATGTGACGGTATGAATTAAGAATCGGCCGGCCATGCGAAACAATCTCCATGCGCAAAGTTTTGCCACTTGCATTTTCGACCAACATACAACAGTCTGTTTGTACATTATCGGCCGATTTGGCCAACTAAACGATTAAATTCGGGGAAGAATCGCAACTGGGCGATTGTGCGCACAATATTCAGATTTCCGTTACCTTGCATATTGCATTTTATCACTTAAAATTATTGCCGGAAATGAGGATAATCATAAATATATTGCGCAAATGTTTTAAATATGCCGCGATCCTTGTCGCAATTTTTGTCGTCATCTGTGCGGCGCGGATGCCTTTGGCCTTGGCGGCCGGTGCCCATTACACGCCGCCGTTATCGCCGCATCAGACGTTTAATTTCAATCCCGGCTGGAAATTCGTCCGCCAGAACATTTCCGGCGCACAAAAGGTCGGATTTAACGATGCCCATTGGACTCCGGTTGCAACACCGCATACGTTTAATGATACGGATTCGTACGATCATATCATCAGCCACAGCGGTGGCGACCGGCACGCCTGGACGGGTATCGTCTGGTATAGAAAGCATTTTAAGCTGCCCGCACAGGACGCCGGTGACAAAGTTTTTCTGGAATTTGAGGGCATCCGGCAGGCGGCGCATTTCTGGGTCAACGGACACGATGCCGGGCTATACCAGAATGGCGTGACTCCCTGCGGCCTGGACCTGACGCGGTTTGTCACATTTGGCGGCACGGATAACGTGATAGCCGTACAGGTAAACAATCGCCTGAACTACAAACAGAAAAAGACGGGCGTGCCATACGAGTGGGAAAGCCGGGCGTTTAATCCTGATTACGGCGGATTGCATTCGGATGTGAAGCTGATTCTGACGGGAAACATTTATCAGACATTGCCGCTGTATGACACGCTCAAGACCACAGGAATCTACATCTATCCTTCGGCGTTTTCCTTCGGCCGTAACACCTGCACTGTGAATGTGCGGTCGCAGGTGCGAAATGAATCGGGCAGTCGGGAATTGATCACACTTTCCGCGGTGGTGGTGGACGCCGCGGGAAATCCATGCGCGAAGTTCAGCGGCACTCCGTCAAACGTTCCCGCCGGTGGAACCGAAACCCTGACCGCGCAGGGACAACTGACAGAGGCGCATTTCTGGAATGTGAAAAATCCTTATCTTTACCACGTGGTCTGCATTCTTTCGATGGGTGGGAAAGTGGTGGACGTACAGACGATCCGAACGGGATTCCGGCAGGTCCGATTCAAAGGCGGTGCGGGCACCGGAGGGGTTTATCTGAACGGCACATTTATTTATCTGACCGGTTACGCCCAGCGATCGGTGGATGACTGGGCCGGCCTTGGCGAGGCATATCCGGACTGGATGCATGACTACAATGCGGCGCTGATTCGCAGCACACACGCCAATTATATCCGCTGGATGCATATATCCCCGCAGCCGGTGGATGTACGGGCGTGCGACCGCTGCGGCCTTGTTGAAATCTGCCCGGCGGGCGATAAGGAATATGATCCGGCACTGCGGCGGGGCGTCCCGCGGGCGGTGGCCAAAGCCCAATGGCAACAGCGTGTGAATGTGATGCGCGATGCGATTATTCTGTATCGCAATGATCCAAGCATCTTCTTCTGGGAAGGCGGCAATTCGCCCCTGACGCCCGCGCACATGCGACGGATGGTGGCGTTGCGGAAGCGGTGGGATCCGCACGGCTATCGTGCGATGGGCTATCGGGGCAACAGCGACTACGCGACCAATCACGCACTTACGCTTATTGCCGAATATTACGGTGTGATGGTGGGCCAGGCCCGGCGGACGGACAGAGTCCTCCGGCCCGGACAAATGTTTCGCGCCTATAGCGTGCGCCGCCGCAATCGTGCGCCGCTGATTGAATGCGAAGATTTTCGCGATGAAGCCGCCCGCCGATTCTGGGACAGCCATTCACCGCCATTCTTTGGATTTAAACCCGGACCCCACGATGTGTACCACTGGAATTCCGCGACCTTTTGCCTGGCCGCGGCGGTGCGATATTATGATTATAACATCAATCGCATTTCAAATCCGAATCCGGCCCATTCCAAATGGTCCGGATACGCGTCCATTTACTGGTCGGATTGCAACGCCGATGGCCGACAGGACAGCAGTGAAGTTTGCCGCGTTAGCGGCAAGGTTGATGCCGTGCGGCTGCCCAAGCAAGCCTATGACGTGTACCGTGTGATGCAGAATTCACAGCCCGACATTCACATCATTGGCCATTGGACCTACCCCACGGGGACCGTGAAAACAGTTTATGTGGCGGCCAACCACTGCAAAATGGTGGAACTTTTCATCAACGGCGGAGTCGTGGGCAAAGCGAATCATCCATGTGATTTTATCGACACATTCCATCACCGCAATAAAAATCTGGGCAACACCGGCTATATCTATGCCTTCCCGCACGTCACATTTACGCCCGGCATAATCAAGGCCGAGGGTCTGGTAAATGGACGCATTGTGGCGAGCGCTTCACTGCAAACGGCCGGTCCGCCCACGGGACTTAAGCTTACCGCCTTTACCGGTCCAAATGGGTTGCTGGCGGATGGTTCGGATGTGGCATTTTTTGATTTTGAAGTTGTCGATGCACAGGGCCGGCGCTGTCCAACGGCGGAAAATCGCGTGAATTTTAAGCTCAGCGGACCCGCTGTCTGGCGCGGCGGTTATGACAGCGGTGTTGGGAATTCTGTGGACAAACTGCATCTGGATGCCGAGTGCGGCGTCAATCGGGTCGCGATCCGTTCAACTTTGCGGGCCGGTGAAATTACGCTTTCGGCAATGGCCCCGGGTCTTGCGCCGGCAACGGTGCACATTGAATCCAGGCCGGTAAAAATAACCGGCGGCCTGGAACTTCAAATGCCGCAACGGCTGTCACGGGCCGCCGCGGCGGATTTGGCACACAAGACGCTGGCACATTAACCGGACGACCGCAGTTTGCGGCGGATAAATCTACGCCCGAAGGGATCAGCTGCGAGCTTGAATCCACAGCCACCGGGCTGGCGAATATTTCGGCGTGCCGCACAATTCTGCGGTAAACTGCCATTTGGAAGAATTGACTTCGTTCCAGCCAACAGGTCCTGGCAGAAAGTGGAATGCAGTCGCTACAGTCCCGCAACAAGATTATCCAGGAAGGTCTTTATCACCAGAAGACTTGGATGAGAGGCATTCCAAAGTCCGGCCTGACCACTTTCACCCAGGGTCATCTCCGGCTTTTTGCTGGTCGCAATAAGAGCGTGGACTTTTGCCTTGGCTTCCCAGTTATCCATCGCTCCGGGGTGGGCGAGTTCCGGTTTGGGCACGCAATGAATCAGGGCGTTGACACAATCCCGCTCCCGATCGCCGGGAAACGCGTCCAGCACAGCATGCTCAAAACAGCCGGAATCGCGTGCGTCGGGCAATATAAGGAAGGCTGTTGCTATACCGCCATTTGTTGCGGCGTAAAGTTCACCTGAATGCGCCGGAACCGGCAGATGCGCGGCCTTCAGTGCGCCGCGAATGGATTGCGCAGCGGCTTGGCTGCTTTCCTCGGCGTCACGCACAATCCCTACCCGTTTAACATGCGTAAAAAAATCACGAGCGGCCATTATCGCACGAAGCTGGTCCTGCAAGGCCGATATAGATCCGAAATCAAGCAGCGCGGTGCGCTGCGGCCTGAAAACCCGGTCAATAAAATAAAGCGGATTTTTCCCCTCAATAAGCAATACGGCCGGCTTGTCAGGCGACGGCTCGTAACTTTGCCGCAGCAATCCGGCCATCACCGAACCTCAATTCCGGCCTCTTCCGAGACCTCCAGAAGATGGTGATCATAGGGCTGCACGGTGGTAACTCCCATTTCATTACGGTCTATCCTGAAAACGCGCAGGCGATCCGGGGATTTGTCAAATGCCGCAATCGCATGGTGCAGCATCTCTTCGCTATGAGTGGTGCAGAACAGTTGTACGCCGGTGCGAGCGGATATACCATCCACCGCCCGCCAGAAATTCCTCATGACGGAGAAATGCAGTCCGGAATCAATTTCGTCCACCAGTGCCGTCCGACAGCCTTTCGTCACCAGGCCCGTGGCAATCAGACAGGCACGGCAAAAGCCGTCTCCTAGCGATTGCAGCGGGAGGCGGGCGGGGCCGCCCAAATCGGCAAGTACAACGGGCACCGACGCCGGGCCTGATCCTTTCACGCCGGAGATAAGCGTGCGAAGCCGGGGATCTACGGATTTAAGAATGTCATAAAGTTCCGATTCCCTCCGCGATTCGTAAAGTTCCGTCAGGGCGGACGCTGTTTCCAGAAGACTGTTTGATCTGCGGGCGTGAACAAAAAAGACGCCGCCCGCATCTGGTATGTCAACCATTCTGGATTCGAACC
>JAJZEY010000258.1 GCA_021805585.1 Planctomycetota bacterium | reverse complement strand
GCAGCGTCAGGTTTTGACGCAACCCGTACCGACGGGCCAAGTCGGCGGCTATCATGGGGAGCCGACCAGTGCGCGGAACGCGACGGGCAAAAGCCGGTGGTGATGCACACGCCGCAGGCGGTAAATAGCTGCAAGGAATAAGAAATGGCCGCATATCAATGGGAAAACAATGTGCTTGTTATTCGTTTGCGCGTCAAGGCCCGCGCGCGGCGGTTTTCCTTCGGACCCGTACGCGGCGAAGCGATTGAGGTTTGTATTGCCGCCGCACCGGAACAGGGAAAGGCAACCGATGCGCTTCTGAAGGCACTGGCGGAATATTTTTCCGTTCGCCCGCGTGCCGTCAGGCTGGTTTCGGGCGCATTTACGCCGCGGAAAACCGTGCGGGTGGAAAGTCCCAATCGGCTGCCGGATTTTGTAAAACTTCCGTAAGCCCCCCTGCCAATAAACATCACTATTGTCTACAAAGAATAAGGCGGCCAGAAAATGGACACACAATTGACTTGTGGCCGCGTAACGTCTAAATTCACAAAAGAAGCCGCCCCCATCGTCTAGAGGCCCAGGACGGCAGATTCTCAGTCTGCATACACCGGTTCGAATCCGGTTGGGGGTATTCCAATATTATGCACATCACTGCATATGTGTGCACATAGCGGTAAAACAAGGCTTTCTCGCTTTCACCGTTTTGGGCTTGCAGCCTTGTGCGGTCACTTTCCGCCATAGACTGCGCCGTATTCTGCGCCGCGCTTCGGTCAGCCTTAACCGGCTATTTTGCTAATCGCCGGAAAAATGGGCACACGCTCGGCGAATGCGCGGGATCGGATGGCTTTACATAAACCGTCGGGATTGTATAAAATATTGCTATGCCACCAAAGACCCGTGACAAACTCCAAGCACGTGTCACCGGTGCCGCAGAAGCGGCGCTGGCCGCACAGGGTTATGTAACTTACATTGATATCATGTGCGGAATTGGTTGGGTGGATCGCGGAACCGTGGAACGTTGGCGGCGCGGACAGATCGATTACCTGGAGCGAGTCGTTCAGACCAATTCAGCCCGTATATCGGAAGGAATGAAGCTGTTCCGGGCGTGGGCGACGGCCAAGGACCTGTACGCCAGCGAAACAGATTATGTCGCACGCACACCGCAGCGCCGGATGTTGCGCTTCAGCCGCAGCGGAGACCCGACCATCGAACGGCTGTACCGCACCCATTGGGTTTCACCGGAACTTTCCGAAAAAAAACGCCAGCGGCTGGTGGAAAAGGCGGCCAGCCCTCCGCAACTGGTGGTCGTTGAGCCTCTGAATCGCGAATGGAAGTGCCACCGCTGCGGCCAAACCGGAGATTTATTGATCATGGAAAATCCCGGCCCGGCCTGTTTGCGTTGCGTGGGCCTGGCGGACCTTGAATTTTTGCCTTCGGGCGATACCCTTCTTACGCGGCGGGCCAAGGCGAAAAGCAAGCGGTCGGCTGTGGTCGTGCGTTTCAGCCGCACCCGTCACCGCTATGAGCGACAGGGGCTGCTGGTTGAGGCGGAGGCTCTGGCGGAAGCTAAACGTGAAATAACACCTTCGTAACTGACACGTTCCATCAGGCGCAAATTAGACAAGCGAACGCGCGAACATTTGCCAATTGGGTGTGCCCGCTTTTATCGGGAAGGCCGCCAGTCGCTCTTCTTTTAGCTGCTCCACTTTCTCCTGATCCGCGTCGCCGCGACAACGCCGCGGGACGGACAGAGTGACTGTTTTAATTGTCGGGCGAGACGCCCGCCCCCCAGCGTTGCTGCGGCAAATTCCTGAAAGACTTGATTCCCACCGCACAACACTTTAGCTTTACCTGAAGCATTAGACCGGATGCATACCGTGCCAACCATCGGGAAAGCCGGACATCCGGCCGGCGCGCGGCGGAAGGCCGTGCCGATGGCGCGGCCTGCAAAGCATTTTACGCGACCTGAAATATCAATGAACGTGTGCGGGAGTAAAAAAAGATGCCGCTATTTCGATTCGCCGCCCAGATGTATACCCTTCGCAATATAGTCGGTCAGGACTTCACCGGGGCCTGCCGCCGGCTTGCGGCACTGGGATTTCAGGGTGCCGAACTCACTGATATGCGGGGGCATTTGAGTGCGGCCGACCTGAAAAAACTGGGCGAGGACCGCGGTTTGACCTGGCTTTCAGTTCATGTGCCTCTGGAGGAAATGGAGTTTGAATTACCCGCAATTATGGACTATTATCGCGAAGCGGGCATTGCGACGCTGGTCTGTCCATGGTTACACGAGCAAAGACGAAAAACCTTTGACGATTGGCACCATATCGGCAAAATTCTAGGCGACATCAGCACCACGCTGCGTGGGGCCGGGATGACGCTGGCCTATCATCATCACGATTTTGAATTTTTGAATGTGGTGATTCCCAATAGCAATGCGAATGCGGAGGCCGGAAACCTTATTGAACAGCCTGGCGGAGCCGCCACCTGCGGCATGGACATTATACTTCGGATCACCGCACCGGCCGACGTAAAAATTGAGCTTGATACATACTGGCTGTATGCCGTTGGATTAAGCCCTGCGGAAATTATTCGCGGCCTTGCGGGCCGACTGGCGCTGCTGCACTGCAAGGATATGGCCATGGGCGAAGGACGCCGATTCTCGCCCGTCGGTTCGGGCGGTCTGAACTGGCCCGAAATTCTGTCCGGTGCCAGGTCCGCAGGCTTGGAATGGCTGATTGTGGAGCAGGATGAATGTTATGGACAAGACCCCTTTGGCTGTCTGGCCGAAAGCATGGGTTATTTAAGACGCCTGAATAATATGGTATAATAACTGAATGGTATTTTCGACTTGCGGCGTCCATTGCGGGTTGGGCAATAAAACGGGTTTCGACCGTTCCGCGATCGGCTGATGTGAAACAGGAGTCTGTGTATGACCGAATCCACCATACCGGGCCCGACACTGGTGATACGTGAGCGGTCCACCGCCGGTCGCGTGCTTCGCTGGGGTCTGGTGCTTTTGCTATTTATCTCACTTGGATTAAACGTGGTGCTGGCGATTATGCTGGGCGGGTTTAGCGAGCTTTCACGGGGCATTCTGGGTGCCACGGGCATTCATGAACGGGTGCTGCGGGCCGGCAGCGCCGAGCAAATAGCCGTCATTCACCTGACCGGCCTGATCAGCGGCGCCACCGTGGCCGAAGTTCGCGCGGATGTGCGATACGTCCAAAGCCATCCATCGATTCGTGCGGTGGTGCTGCGCGTTGATTCACCGGGCGGGGGCGTAACGGATGCGGATGAATGCTACCATCAGCTTATGAAACTGCGCGACGACAACCGCGTGGTTGTGGCCAGCATCGGGTCGCTGGGGGCCAGCGGAGCCTATTATATTTCAATGGCGGCGGAAAAAATTTATGCCGAACCGACCAGCCTTGTCGGCAGCATTGGCGTTATGATTCCCGGCTTTCAGCTAACCGGCCTGATGAAAAAAATCGGAGTTCAACCGGAATTTCTTACCAGCAAGGCCGCCACATGGAAAGAAGCCGGCTCGCCATTTTCTGATTATTCGCCTGAAGTAAAAGCTTATCTCGTCCATCTGCTGGATGCCGACCATGCGCGGTTCGCCGGTATTGTGGCGGCCGGCCGGGGGACGCGCTTAAATGTGCCCATCGCTCAAGTGGCCAACGGCAAAGTATGGGGTGCCAGCGACGCGCTTAAAAAGGGCCTGATTGACGCAATCGGATATTCCGGATCCGCTTACCATGGGGCGGCCAAACTGGCGGGAATTTATAACCCGACGGTGGTGGAACTGCAAAGCCCCGGTACGCTGCTGGACCTGGTAAAAATAAAATCGGCCGTGCAATCGCCGCAGCTCCGGGTCTCGCCGGGGTCGCTGCTGAACATGATGCGGCCCAAAATGGAATATCTGTTTATTCCATGATTGCGTGCGTGCCGCCACCGCGGATCGCCCCATGACATGGGCACCTCACACTGGTCAATAAAAAAATCACATTGGTTATCGCCCCGGCGGGCGCGGACCAAGCTGTCGTCGCGTAAGGCCCTGCTCAACGGCTTTGCGCTGCATCGCCACGCGCGCTCCGGGATTGGCAGGTTCCGGATTTCCGGATGGTGTTTCGGACGTGGTGCCAATGGCTCCATGCCGCTTAAAACGCAGCATCGCCTGGCTGTCAATTAGATTTTTGCGAAAATCAGCGGACCCTTCGCAGACTTTTTGTGCCTGAACCGCCAGGCTGACCAGCGACGGGTCTTCCAGCATTCCAAGAAAGTCCGCCAGCGAACAGCCTTCCAGATGTGTCGCACCTTCCAGATATTCCATAAGGCGCTGTGCAAGCGACAAACACTCCGGAGATTCAAAAAGATTCAGGTCAAAATCCATACCGAATTCACGCCAAAGCAGCGGCTGATTCAGCAGCGATCCGATAATCCATTGTTCGGCCGCCAACAGGCCCGCGAAAGCGGCCGGGGTACCCGTGGATAAGCCGACCGGAGCATCTGTGGCTGCAGCGTTTTGCGCATCGGCGGTACGGGCCAAATTGCGAACGGTCTGGTGCACATCACGCAGAGTCATACCAATTTTATCCGCCAGATGCTTCTCCAGCAGTCCGCGACGCACCGGATCTGTTCCCGGATCCGTAAGGCCCGCCGAGGCGAGGCGCAAAAGTGTCATGGAAGCCTGCTGTTTTTGCGCCAGCGACGGCGAACCGTCCATGGCCCGGCACAACTGGTCCCATTTGTAATCCAGCACATCCGGTGCGCGGGAAAGCAGCTGTTTGAAAGGCTGGGGCCCGTGCGTCATGCAGAAATCAAATGGGTCCTTGCCATCCGGAACATGGGTAATGCGGGCATCCAGCGGGTATTTGAGTATCATTTCAATGGCGCGGTCCGCGGCACGGCGGCCGGCATCGTCGCTGTCAAACAGCAGAATTACTTTTTCCGCAAACCGCCGTAACATGCTTATATGTTTATCTGTTAATGCGGTTCCCAGCGTGGCCACCACGTTGGCAACGCCCACCTGATGGCAGGCGATGACATCCATGTAACCTTCCACCACCACCACGGTTTTTTCCCGGATAATCGCCTGGCGGGCCAGGTTCAGGCCGTACAGGGTTTCGCGTTTGTTAAAGATCGCGGTTTCAGGAGAGTTCAAGTATTTCGGCCCCTCGCCTTCACCGGATGCCGGGGCAACAGCGTCGGCGGGCTGCGTGGAGGGCAGAATCCTGCCACCAAAGGCAATCACACGCCCGGACTGGTCAAGAATGGGAAAGATCACGCGGTTGCGGAAGACATCAAATGGACTGCCATCCGCCCGTTGTTTAATTAATCCGGCCCCTAGCAGACTTTCATCAGTTATCCCGGCGCGCGATGCGGCCTGTGCCAATGCGGTCCAGTTATCCAGCGCCATCCCGATGCCAAAAGCCTGCATCATGTCCGCATTCAGTCCTCGGCCGGTCAGATATTCCAGGCCGCACCGGCCACCCGGCTTATCCAGATTTTCCCGGAACCATTTGGCCGCCCATTCCGCAGCCGCCAGCATCCGCTCTCTGGCGGAGGCACGCTGCTGCTGCTGTGGGTCGTTGGGACGAAACTCAGGCAGCTTGACCCCATAACGCTGTGCCAAAAATCGCAAGGCCTCTCCCGGCGACATTTTGTGGTAGTTCTGGACAAACCGGAATACATCCCCGCCGGCGTTACAGACAAAGCAATAGAAAATCTGCTTGTTGGCGTTAATATACATCGACGGGCGACGGTCTTCATGAAAAGGGCAAAGCCCGACCAATTCCCGCCCGGCGGGCCGCAGCGAAATATGCTCGCCAATGATTTCCTCAATGCGAGCCGCCTGGCGAACCGTTTGAAAAATGTGTGCTGAATCCGACATCACGCGTTATTTTATCCGCCCGAAGCGCTTTGCTGTAGCGCTGTTGTCATTTTGTCAGGAAATTGGAGCTGCCCGGTTTTATCGGGAAGGTCGTTAATCCGCGATTCGGCAATATTTTGCGCCTGCCAGTCGCTCAACTCTTACCTGCTCAAACTCCCCTGATCCGCGTTGCCGCAGCAACGCCGTCCAGCTTCGTCGTCGCAAGAAGGAAAATGACGTTACTTCTCTGTCATGCCGGCACCCCGCCTATCTATACAATGATTCCGCTTCCCGACCAAAACGGGCACGCGCCCTTTCGGAAAAGCCGTCCTGCGACCGATGGTGAAACAGGATATTTTCCGTTATATTCTTCAGTCCCGGTAACGGGTGGTTAGCTCAGTTGGTTAGAGCGCCGTGTTTACACCGCGGATGTCGGGGGTTCGAGTCCCTCACCACCCAGTCTGGCAGTTTGCAGCTCCACTAGTTCACACCAGAATCACACGGGCCTGAATCGTTGCCCAAAATATGGGGATTGGTTGTCTTGCGCCAGGCGGACCAGTCTGCCCTTGTGCCTGGGTCTATTAAGCCAGAAGGCGCAACCCCGCTGCCGGATGACTGCGCATAATGGAAATGCTTAAAGTCAGGAATTTTACCTGACAGACTATAATAAAGACGGGACACCCGCTTTCATCACCGGTTCGAATTGCTTGGCCAGCTGGGTCGGCCAATGGTATCATCCAATTCTGATTTCCATTTTTTCGCGGAAAGGTATCAGAATGAGTGAAGCCCGCCATAAGCCCGAGGCACACTCGCGCACGGCAATTATCACCGGCGGAGGTGGTGCAATTGGAACGGCCATCGCGGATACCCTGTTGACCGATGGCTGGTCCGTGGTTCTCAATGGCCGCTCGCCGACCACGCTGAAGGCGGCGGCCACAAAGCTGGCGGACGATTCGGACCGGATTTTGTGCGTCGCAACAGACATTTCCAACCCAAACGGTGCCGCCCTGCTGATTGAAAAAGCGCTGGCTTGGCGCGGCGGATTTGATGCGCTGATCAACAATGCCGGTTACGCGCCCATGACACCCCTCCACCAGACCACCGATCAACAATGGGCGGATATTCTGGGTGTGAATCTGTCCGGGCCGTTTTACCTGCTCCGCGCCGCATGGCCGACATTCGCTCTACAGTTTGCACAAACCCAAACGAATTCCCACACCGGCCGTCCGCCTTCCGGCGGCGTGGTGATCAATATTTCATCGGAGGCGTCACGAAATCCATACCCGGGACTCGGAGCCTATGGCGCGGCCAAAGCGGGGATCAATCTGCTCACGCGAATGGCCGCCATTGAAGGCAAACCGATCGGCCTGCGGGCAATTGCCATTGCGCCGGCGGCGGTGGAAACACCCATGTTTCGCAGCCTGCCGGTGGCGCAGGGGGTGCCGTCGGCCGTCATTCTTTCGCCGCAAAGTGTCGCCGAGGTGGTGAAAGCCGCTGTTGACGGGGCCTTATGGTGCGCCAATGGCGAGACTATTTTTATTCATCAGAATGTCTGATTTTTTCGTGCGGGAGGTTCCATGAAATTATATGTTATTCGGCACGCGATTGCGGCCGCCCCGGCCCATCTGCCTGATGCGATGCGTCCACTTTCAACCGAAGGACAGCGAAAATTCCGGCTTGCCGCCAAAGGACTTACACGACTTAAGCCGCGGATCGATCTGATTCTGTTTTCACCTCTGTTGCGTGCGCGGCAAACGGCGGAAATTTTGGCTGAAGCGCTGGAAGGAATCTGCCGACGCCCCATTCATCTGGAAAAGGCGGATTGCCTGGCTCCCCCCGGACGGCTGGACGCCTTCATTTTGCAACTGATGGAGTTAAAAAAAGCGGCGACGGGTGTGGCCGTGGTGGGTCACGAACCTGTGTTAAGCGACTGGATCGGGCAAATCTGTTTCAATGAGCCGGGGCGATGCGAACTGAAAAAAGGAGGAATGGCGCTGCTGGAACTGGAGGCATCCGCAGGGCGGGGAAAATTGAAATATCTGCTGCCACCGGGTGTACTGCGCAAAATGGTGTAAAAAAGGAATCACCACCACACGAGACAGCAATTCCTAGGCTTCCGGCCTTGAATAAAGGCCCAACGAACAATCGGATTTACGTCAATTCAAAATAGGAAGAAAGAGAACTTACGATTGCGGGAAGACTTTTTGCTTGAATCGCAAAATTGGGCCGATTAAGACAATTGAACATCGGCGGCCCAGCCCTCTTTAAGCCAAGTGTTGGGGATACGTTCCTTACACTTTGGATCAGACAGCGTTTCCTTGAATTCCACACCCACGCGGTAGATCGGAA
>JAJZEY010000238.1 GCA_021805585.1 Planctomycetota bacterium | reverse complement strand
CGCAAGCCGGTGGTTTAGAGCCTTAACGCGGTCCGGCCTGATGCTATTTCTTTTTATAAAGGCTTCATACTCCGCGGGTGGCATGGAGGCCAGGAATACTCTTCCCGATGCGCTAAGGATCGGATCGTGCGGAGTGCCCGCGTTGATACCGAGTTGCAAATAACCTGGTCCGGGCACATTGGCCAGTATAAGCAGACGATCTTCCGCCAACACGCTTATATGAACGGCCTCGCCGGAAGTTTGTGCGAACCGGCGCATGGGTATGCGCGAACGGGTCAATATATCCTGGAAAGGAGGGCACGTCTGGCCCATGCGAAATAGTTTGCTGCTGACCCGATACGCACCGCCGGCATCGCGAAACAGATAGCCGCGCTTATGCAGGCACGCCACCACGCGCTGAAGCTCCGATACGGAACGTCCGCAGAGGCGGGCAATGGCGGTCAGCGACAGCGGCGTATCCACGCCACAGACCTGTTCCAATACAGCCAGTCCCCGTTCCAGTGCCGGTATGGCCGGCCCGGACAATACGGGTTGTTTATTATTAGCGCTATGCATAATCATGGATGATAATTTGATTTCATGCCGCCGTCAAACGCCTTCCCCGGCGCAAACTCGCGGAATTCCGCATTTTTACGAAAAACCGCCCTGGCCGGATCTTTACAGCCGATTTCCGACCCAGGCGTTACACCTTGTTCATGGCCTTGAGATATGGTGTGCTGGATGCTTTTCTAACGGTCCTGCTTTGTTCCACCGATGGCGCAATAGAAGCGATGCCTTTAATTGCATACCGCGGGACACACGAAACTGTGATATTCGCCGATTTCGAATTCCTGTCGTGACGGGCGGTGAACGACCTACCGTGATCTGCGGATACGCCGGACCGCGTGTTACGGCAAATCCCCAGCCTGTCCGCCGGAAAAATCCGGATTGCCGACCGGCCCCCGAAGCCTATGCTGGTATTAAAAGAACCGGTGGCGGCGACGGCAGGTCGCCGTACCACACCCCGTGCCCGCGGCGGATAAGTGTATGCGATGGCGAACTGGAAGCCGGATGCCTTGAGGCCAAGGAGATAAGTCATGACCAAAGGTGTTGAACCCCGAAACAAAACGGATGTGGCCAGTGGCTTGGATCCCGCCCATGATTTGTGGCATGGCGGCAAACATCCGCTGCGGCCGTTTTTTGCGCCGGGAAATATCGCGCTGGTGGGCGCGACGGATCGACCGGGCAGTGTGGGCCGCGCTATACTGCGAAATCTGGTGGACAGTTCATTCGGCGGGGCGGTGTTTCCGGTGAATCTGAAAAAAGCCAGCGTCATGGGAATCCGCGCTTATCCCCGCATAAGCGATTTGCCCGAGCCAGCAGATTTGGCGTTGGTGGTAACGCCGGCGGCCGGCGTTCCGCGGACGGTTGAAGAGTGCGGCAACGCCGGCATACGCAACGTGGTGGTCATTTCCGCCGGGTTTAAGGAAACCGGACCGGCGGGAGTGGACCTGGAAAAGCAATTGCTGGCTGCAGCACGGGCGGCGAATATCCGCATCATCGGGCCAAATTGTCTTGGAGTCATGTGTCCTCCGACAGGACTTAACGCCACATTCGCCCATGCGATGGCGGGGGCCGGAACGGTGGGGTTTATAAGTCAGAGTGGCGCATTGTGCACCGGCGTACTGGACTGGAGTCTGCGCGAACGAGTGGGATTCAGCGCGTTTATCAGCATCGGTTCAATGCTGGATGTGGATTGGGGAGATTTAATTGACTATCTGGGAGATGACCCGCGGACGCGCAGCATCGTTATTTATATGGAAAGCATTGGCGACGCCCGGTCGTTTTTGTCCGCCGCGCGGGAAGTGGCGTTGTCCAAACCGATTATTGTGATCAAGGCCGGTCGCACCGATGCGGCGGCCAAAGCGGCCGCATCGCACACCGGGTCGCTGGCTGGCAGCGACGATGCCATGGAAGCGGCGTTCCGAAGAGTGGGCGTTTTGCGTGTGGATACCATCGAGGACCTGTTTGCTATGGCCGATGTGCTGGGCAAGCAGCCCCGCCCGGAGGGCAAACGTTTGACGATTATCACCAATGCCGGCGGCCCCGGCGTGCTGGCCACCGATGCGCTGGTGCGCGGCGGTGGCGAACTGGCCCAGCCCGCGGGCGAAACCATCGCGCGGCTGAATGAATGCCTTCCCGCGGCATGGAGCCACGGTAATCCGATAGATATACTGGGCGACGCCGATCCCGCGCGCTACGCACAAAGCCTGCATATCGCACTCAATGATTCGGAATCCGACGGTGTTCTGGTGGTGCTGACGCCCCAGGCCATGACCGACCCGACGCGCACGGCGGATGAATTGCTGGCGGCGGCGGGCACAACCAAAAAGCCGGTTCTGGCCAGTTGGATGGGTGGCGCGGAAGTAGCCGCCGGCGCACAGCGGTTAAGCGAACGTGGCATTCCGAATTTCTTATATCCGGACAGTGCCTCTCGAGCATTTAATTACATGTGGCGATACAGCTATAATCTGCGGGGAATTTATGAAACGCCGATAATGCCTGCGCAAAATCACCGGGCGGATTCAGCCATTGCCGCTGTGGATTCAATAATTAAAAAAGTGCGAGGTGAAAGCCGCTCTATTCTGACGGAATTTGAAGCCAAGGAGGCCTTGGCCGCCTATGGCATTCCGGTGGTACCGACGCGTATTGCCGAAACCGGCGAGCAGGCGGCCGAATGTGCGGCCGCCATCGGCTTTCCGGTTGTGCTGAAACTTCATTCGCACACCATCACTCACAAAACGGATGTCGGTGGCGTGCAGTTGAATCTTCGGTCGGAAGTGGATGTGCGGGACGCATTCGGGCGGATTATGGATAGCGTTGCGCAAAAGGCCGGGCGGCGGCACTTTCAGGGGGTCACGGTTCAGCCGATGATCCAAACCGATGGTTATGAAATTATCCTGGGCAGCACGGTGGACCCGCAGCTTGGCCCGGTAATTGTATTCGGTGCCGGCGGGCAGCTGGTGGAGGTGATGCGCGACCGCGCCCTGGCTCTGCCGCCACTGACCAGCACCTTGGCTCGCCGGATGATGGAACAGACGCGCATTGCGCAGGTGTTTGCCGGCGTGCGGGGCCGTCCGCCGGTGGACACCGGTGCCCTGGAACAACTGATTGTGGCGTTCAGTCAACTGGTGGTGCAGCATCAGTGGATCAAGGAAATAGATATCAATCCGCTGCTGGTTTCGCATGAACGTATTCTGGCACTGGATGCCCGCGTGGTGCTGCATCCGCTGGAGCTGTCCGCCGCGAATTTGCCGCGGCCGGCTATCCGCCCCTATCCGGCCCAATACATTAAATCGGTAACGTCCAACGACGGCCAGACCATGACCGTGCGTCCGATCCGTCCGGAAGATGAACTGCTGCTGGTGGAATTTCACCGCCGGCTTTCCGAACGAACCGTGCAATTGCGCTATATGGGCACGCTGGGCTTTGACGCCCGGACCATGCACGACCGACTGATCCGCCGTTGCTTTAATGATTATGACCGCGAAATTGCTCTGGTGCTGGAATATCAGGACCCGGCCACGCGGGTGCCGGCCATCGCCGGTGTCGGTCGCTTGAGTCGCAAGGCCGCGGCGGCCACCGCGCAAGTTTCGATGTTGATAGCCGATGCCTGGCAGAACCGCGGCCTGGGAACGCGTCTGCTTGAATCCATGCTGGATGTGGCAAAGCGGGAACAGATGACACGGCTGGTTGCGGAAATTCTTCCGGGCAATTTTCCGATGCAGCGACTGGTTGGCAAACTGGGCTTTACGGTTTCGATATCCCCCACAGGCGAACCGGTGATCGCGGCGCTGGACTTACCAGTCAAGGCCTGAATTCAGACGAACAATAATTCGGGTAGTGTGATATTGGTATCGCAACTGGATAGCCGCGGCTGCGCATGGGCGGTTCCGTGCGAAGCGATAACCGCCGGCGCGTGCGGTGTCGGTTCGGCGCAAATCCCGCGCGGTCATTTAATATGGAACATATTGGCGGTCACAAAATAAAGGCGCGGCCCGATGTGTCGGGCCAGATCTGCGCTTGGGGGGGCGGACCGGAAGGTTTGGTGCTCCGCCATACCGACAAAGGCCGCGAAGTTAATCTTCATCATCCTCGGATGATTCACGATCGGCTAATTCGCCGATCGCTTCCCGACCGACCAGACCACTTTCCAGCATGCGGGCATATTCTATGCAGTATTTGGCCCAGGGTGTGGCTTCCAGGCGGGCGCGGCTGATGACTTTGCCGGTACCTGCGCAGACGCCATAGGTACCATCTTCAATGCGGCCGATGGCTTCGTGAATTTCCCGCAGCATCTGGCGTTCGCTTTCGATCAGACCAAGTGTGAATTCCTGCTCAAAATTATCCGTGCCGACATCGGCCATGTGCATGGGACTGGACGAATGGTTGTCCTGATTTTTAAAAGCTTCGTTTTCCATGGAGCCGACATCACCAAGAATTTCCCGCCGCTTTTCCAGCAGCAATTCACGAAAATGTTCCAGGTCGGCCTTGTTGAGTTTCGGTTCCACATGCACGGTTTTCCCGTTGACTGCGACAATCGGGCTGTGGGTGCGTTTAAGAATCGTGCTTTTGCCATTTACAGTGGACTTTGCGGTTTTACCGGCGGCTTTAACCTGTGACCCGCGCGGCTGTGACGCGGCTTTTCGCACATTGGCAACGCGCACCCGTGGTTTGGATTTGGCCAGTTTGGCGGCCACACCGGCTGATTTGCCGGATGCCGCCTTGCGAACGGGCTTGGAGCCGCCTTTGATCGACGTCTTTGCCCGCCGGGAGAGTTTACCGGTAGCCAGCTTGTGTTTAACTGCCATGGAGACTCCAACAACTTTGATGCTTCGTTTTTGACCAACAGACTTTACGGGAAGTCTTTTTTCAGCACCCGCCCCGCCGATCCGCGGAAACAGGCAAGATTGGGTAGAATATCGGCTTTCGGAATTCAAGTCAATTGATTCTTTTTGAATTTTCGGACGAAAGCGGTAAGAAAACGTATCGTTTCAATGAAGAAATACGGGTTGACGCCTGATCGGCCGGGTTGATCCGTCAAGCCGACGGATATGGATTGATCGAACAACCGCACGGATGCACAGTCGGCGGCGGCTCGCTTGCCGATTCTGGGCGGGAAAAGCCGCGGATGCGGATTGGATCATCCAACGCCACGGTTATCAGACGTTGCGATTGGACGCATTCAGGTGTGCCCATTTTTTTCGGCAAGGGGAAATATTGCATGGATAAGTGGGCTCCCGGCGGAAAACCTTTCCAAAAGTCATTTCCCTGCTTGCGACGACGGCGCAGCGGGCCAGACGTTGCCGTGTGAAGCGTATGCGAAACCGGGCAAGATCCGTATGGCCACGGCCTGGTGTCATGAATGATCCGGACGCGGCCGGCGAGCGGGCAGGGCCACAGCCCGGTTCTTTTTTATTTTTAACGGCTTTACCGGGCCAAGAAGTTCGTCCAGATTCAGGCCGGCAAGGTCCGTGGTCTGGGGCGGCGCGGCCTTTTCCGGACGGGGTGGAGGCTTTTGGGTCTTATGCTTACGGTCCGATTCGCCGGTTGCGTTCCCGGTTGCATCCAATGTCGCGCTTTCCGCGGAACGGTGTGCCCCGGTTGCGGGCGTTTGCGGCATTGCGGCGGACGATTGGCAACCTGTAAAACCGAATCGCTCCAGCCAGTAACGGGTTTCCGCGGACATCTTATCCCCGTCTGTCGGCTTGGCGACGGCCGGCGTTTTTCGCACGCCGGGCAGAAGTGGCGCGGGTTTTGCACGACCTTTTCGATTGACCTTTCCAGTCCCTTCCCGCTGCAATAGACCGCGCAGAAACGACTCGGCGGTTTGCGCCATCACACGTTCGCCGCGGGCCTGATGCAATACCGCTTTGTCTGAACTGACCACGCACAGGTTGTGTCCGGTCGGGTTGCGGTCGCGAAATTCGCGCACCAGCCGGGCTATCATGGGGTCGGCCTTGGCCCCGCTGCCCGGGAAAACAAAATGCAGATTGGGAAATTCGTCGGCGTGCGGCTCGTGCGGCTTGCGCACGCCATCCATCACCAGAATAATTTTACCCGGTGCATGACCGCACCACCGGCACAAGGTTCGCAGCGACACCGGGCCGCCGGTACCCAGAAGTTTACCCGCCGCATACAAGCAGTTATAGGCATCTACAATTGTAACCATCACAATTGCCCGCGCATTTCATCAATTTTAAACGCCCTGGCAGGCTGACCCGATATTATTCAGCCGGGATCAGGTTGCAAGGTCATTGCGGTCCCTGGCCTTCGGCGGTTCAAACCCCCGCACTGTATACCACGCGGCCACCCTTAATTGTATGCCGCACCCGGCCACGGAGCGGTCGGGCGGCAAACGGTGTGTTGTGGCTGCGGCTCCGCGTGTTTTGGGCGGAAAGAGTCCAGATTTCATCCGGATTGAAAATGGTAATATCCGCGACCATTCCGCGACCGAGTGTTCCGCGGTCGCCCCGGCGGATAATGCGCGCGGGATTCACGGTCATTTTTTCGATCAGCTTAAGCCAGGAAAGCTTTCCGCTGTGCACCAGTGCCTCGGCGTACAGCGGCAGCGCGGTTTCCAGGCCAGTAATGCCGAAGGGGGCTTTATCAAACTCCAGGTCCTTTTCTTCGCGGGCGTGCGGGGCGTGGTCGGTCGCCAGACAGTCGATGGTGCCGTCCACCACACCTGCAATACATGCGGCCACATCCGCCTGGCCGCGTAAGGGCGGATTCATTTTAAAGTGCGTGTTATAGCCGGCGCAGACGGCATCGGTCAGCAGCAGGTGATGCGGTGCAACTTCGGCGGTGACCGTCTGACCGTTTTGGCGTGCCTGCCGTACAAGGTCCACCGCCCCGGCGGTACTGATATGCTGGACATGGTATCGAGCGCCAATTCGCCGGTTAAGTTGCAGATCACGGGCAATCATCAGTTCTTCGGCAACCGCCGGTATTCCGCCAAGGCCCAGCCGCAGTGCGACCGTGCCGGCATTCATGGAACCGCCGCCGAGTGTTGGTTCTTCACAATGCTGGCTGATTAAGGCATCAATCATTTTGACATATTGCAGGGCCTTGGCCATCACCGCCGCCGAGGCCACACCCACGCCATCATCACTAAAGCCAATGGCACCGGCTTCATGCATCATCATGATTTCCGCCAGTTCCACCCCCTGTCGGCCCTTGGTAATGGCCCCGAAAGGAAATACATCACACAAGCCGGCCTTTCCCGCCTGGGTTAGAACAAATTCAATCTGTGTGTCCGTATCCAGTGCCGGCGTCGTGTTGGGCATGCAGCAGACCGTAGTGAATCCGCCGGCCACCGCAGCGTGCGACCCGGTGGCGATGGTTTCCTTATGTTCCTGGCCCGGCTCGCGAAAATGAACGTGAATGTCCAATAAACCGGGAGATACAAAGCAGCCGGCGGCATCCAACACGCGGGCATCCGGCGCGGCCGTGCGCAAACCGGTGCCGCCGACGGCAATTTTTCCATCCACCAGCAGCAGGTCTTCTTTGCGTTCGCACAGCGCAACCGGGTCCAGAAGAGTACCATTGATGATAAGAAGCTGGTCTGGATTCATGGCCAAAAGTATACGAGACTTTGGCCCCAAGGGCGAGTGGCCCGGTGCCACGAGGCTTTAAGGATGTGCCTGTTTTTATCGGGAAGGTCGCCAAGCTGCGATTCGCCGGTGTTTTGTTGTGTCATTTGTACCCATCAGGCGTCGCGGCCTGCCAAGTTCTTTAGCGGGCGGACATCGCGACCGTCCCATTTATCGGTCGAGACGCCCGACCCCCAAAGACTGGGGCTGCGCTGATTCGGCATTCTGTTTTCGCACGATGAAAAAAAGAGAGAGTTGAAAATAGACCGCAGGAGGTGCCGCAATGTTTCGGCGAAGCCGCTTTTTATCCTATCCTTATGTGCTCTACTCGCTACTCTCTAAATTCTCCTGCTCGGCGTTGCCGCGGCAACGCGGATCAGGGGATAGTGGAGCAGGTGAAAGGAGAACGACTGGTGGGCACAAAAATATTTCCGAGACGCAGCTTACTATGTTCCCTATAAAAACGGGCACATCCGGTGGCCCGGTACCACGAGGCCGCCAAGTCGCGGGGACTGCCGATTTTCCCTGTTACCGTAAAAATTGGCGGACCCCAAGTCGTGTCCCGCGGCTCTACGCGGTTGGCACGGATTCGGTTAAAATCCGG
>JAJZEY010000446.1 GCA_021805585.1 Planctomycetota bacterium | reverse complement strand
TTATTTTTGTCGCCGCGATAGGGTATCTTGTTTTGGGGGTGTCGTATTTGTTAGCACTTTACCGTCTGGCAAGGGCCTGCGGCAGCCGCTGGGCGTGGCTGTATGTGGTCACGCAGTTCATGTCCTTCATCGGCCTGATTGCCCTGGTTATTTTAATTTCAAAATCCAACCGGATGTTGCGGGATGCGGGATTAAAGGTGGGTCTGATGGGCGTCAAAAAATCGGAAATCGACGCGATGGAAAATGCGTCGCCGAGGTAGGCGGGCCCCGGTTCTTACGCCGGCGCTGGTGCCTGCCGCTTTATTACCAGATACGGCACCAGATGCACTTTAGATAAAGTCCCTCCAGAAACTCGGTCATCACCGGATGGTCCGGACCCGGCCCCGTGATCTGAATGATCTGTACCCGCCGCTGCGCGCTGCGGGCCGCGCCTTTTAATACATTCATAAATTCAGAAATGTCCAACAATCCGCTGCATGAACAGGTTGCCAGAAGGCCGCCCGGCCTGACCACGCCCATGGCCAGCTTGTTTAAGTCAAAATAGGCCTGGCGCCCGTCGGCAAAATCGGCCCGTTGCGGTATCAGCTTGGGAGGGTCCAGAATTACAGTGTCAAAAGTCCGCCCGTTTTGTTTCATCTGCCTCAGGTATGGAAAGCTGTCGGCATGAACGGTCTGGTAGCGGGCGGCCGATATTTTATTCAAGTTGGCATTACGCCGGGCCAGGTCAACGGCGTTTTCATCCAGATCGACCGCCGTCACATTTGCCGCATTTCCCAGTGCGGCCGCATATATTCCGAACCCGCCGCTATAACAGCACAGGTCCAGAACTTGCCCGCCGACGGTAAACCGCGTCAGTCGCCGCCGGTTGTCGCGCTGGTCACAAAAAAAGCCCGTCTTGTGTCCACCGGCCGGGTCCACCGCGAACCGCAGTCCGTTCTCGGTAATAATGCCGCCTGCGACCGGCCCGTTTTTCGCCGCCGGCATGAAAAAGCCTTCGGTCGCCTGCACCGCGGTATCGGCACGGAAAATTACCCGTTTGATATCCAGTTGTGATAGCAGTGATTTTTCTATTCTCTCCCGTCGGCGGTGCATCGCCAGTGAAAAAAATTCCACCACCGCCGTGTCGCCCAGCCGGTCAATAATCAGGCCAGGCAGGCCATCGCCTTCGGCATGGGTAATGCGGTAGGCATTGGTGCAGGCATCAAGCTTCAGTATTTGCCGGCGAAAGTGAACCGCCCGTTCCAGTCGCTGTTCCAGAAATGATTCATCAACCGAAGCGGCACCGAATTCAATCATGCGAAGGGCGATCGGGGCCTGACTGTTATAGATTGCTGTGCCGAAGGGAACGCCATCCCGGTCATACACGCTGACCATATCACCGGCACGCAAGCCGTTGGCGATGCGGCCTATCATTTTCCGGAAAACCGATGTGCCGTATACCACGTTGCGCAGTTGCACCCATGGCAATGGCCCGCTGTGCGACAGTGGTACCATGCGGCCTTTGGCACCGGCCACCGGTGTTTCTTCCGAATCTTCGCCGTCGATTTCCGGCTCGGTTCCGGCCCATTCCGCCGGATCCTCATCGGGCAATGGTCGCGATTCGTGCAGCGAATCGGCGGAATCGCTATTTGCCGTCGGCTTTTGCGGTTGTTGCTTTCCTTCCAGATGTCGCGGTTTGTGGCGCATAAAACTTTTCCAATTTTCCTGTAGACGTTTGGCGTACCGACCTGAATATCGCCTTTTTTAGCCGGTCACGGTTTCAGCGGACCGCACCGTCAGGGCGATGCCCGCGGCCAGTGCCGCCAGCACGGCGGCGTAGACGTAGGCCCATGTCCAGGATGCGCCAATCTGATAAATAATTCCCATAATCAGATTGGCCGCAAACAGTCCAATGCTGCGCATTGCAGTAAGCGATCCCATGCCGCTGCCGGCGCTGCCTTTGGGGATGATACGCGAAATAATAGCCGGTTCCATCGTTTCAATCACGCCCAGGGCCAGTCCCATTAATGCGGCCACTGGATAATACAGCAGACTGTTTTCCCCGCTGGCCCATACCAGCGCCATGCCCGCACAACCGATGCCGCCGGTAAGATACCCGCCCAGCGCCAAGGCCGTGACACTTCGCTTTTTTCCGACCCTGCCGATGATTAAACCCGTCGCCGCGGAGACTCCAAAAAACACCACGTAGGAAAGCACGGCCATCACGCTGCTGTGGGTGGATTGATCCACCGTTAAAATGGAAAACCCAAAACTAAATGAACTGAATCCGTACAGGGCCGTGGCAATCAGGAGTCGCCGGTAAAGTGACTTATGCTGTGCCGACATGGGAATTGGCGAAGCCACCGGTCCGGCGGGTATCCCCGTTACCGGGCGTCTGCCCATGCGTGAAAACAGGAGCCACACGCTGGACATAAGCAGCGGAATAATAGTCAGCAGAAAAATATATTTTATTTTAATGGCAGCCCAAAGCAGCAGCATGGATCCCAGCGCCGCCAGAAAGCCGCCGCCAATGTCCAATGCATGCAAAAAGCCGAACGCTTTGCCCCGGTCGTCCGCGTGTACCGCTTCAACCATCATACCCCGGCGGGGGGGGGATCGGAAATTTCTCGCCCACCAGCCGCCACAGAACAACGCCACGGCGGCCGCGGCGGTGGAAGCCAGGCCGGCAAGTGACAAAAGCGGAATCAGGAGATTGCCGGTCAGGGCGATTCTTTTTTGGCCGAATCGGTCGCCCAGCTTTCCGCCCAGCAGCGCAAAAATCGCGCCCGGGCCATAGGCTATTGCCGTCGCCAGGGCGAACACCCATACCGGCTGATGCAGCACCTGTACCAGAAACAAAGGAAAAACCGCCAGCACCGATTGATAACCAAGGTCGGCAAAGCAGGCGGACAGGGAAATAAGCCAGACATCCTGGCTTAACCAGTGCCGACGTCTGTCTTGTGTTGCCGCGTCACCGGACATGTTGATTTTTGAAGGCATGAGCAACCCTTTTTATACCGCCGTTTATGCCGGCAGGCCCCGAAGCCCATTGCAATTGCCGCCGAGCAAAATTCCGCCCAGCGCATTCTAAAGCCCCGGCCCGCTTCCGTTCAACCGAATAACCAGAGACATTCCACTCGGGTCGGTCAACTTATCCGGCGGGCCATGCAGTGTACAAGGCGGAGCGCGTGTTTTCACCCGCTTCGGGGCGGCAGGTCAGGTAGCCGCAGGTAAGCTTAAAAAAGCGGTTCCGCGGGCGGCTTGCCAAAACCCGATAAATGCCGGCCTGCCCTCCAGACAAAACGCCATAAGCAGTCTTGGCAAAACCGGGCTGCGGCACCTATGATGATTGCTGAAAGGGCCTATGGCTATGACACAAACCGCAACTTCCCCATCTTCCTCTATGAGTCCCGCGGAAGCCGCAAGAAGGCTTTCCTCGCAAACTATCGTGGATTCCGCTATCGGTAAAGCGTCCGGAAACGTGCCGGATTCACTCGGCCATTTTGGCCCCTATGGCGGGGCGTATGTGCCGGAAACACTCATGATAGCCGTGCAACAGCTTGCCGCGGAATATGAACGCGCCATTCGTGATCCGGAATTTCGGCGGCAGTTTGAATATTACCTGCGCGAATTCGCGGGTCGGCCCACGCGGCTTTATTTCGCCAAACGGCTGACCGAATATGCCGGTGGGGCGAAGATTTTCCTGAAGCGCGAAGACCTTGCCCACACTGGTGCCCATAAAATTAACAACACAATTGGGCAGGGATTGCTCACCCTTCGCATGAATAAAAAACGGATCATCGCCGAAACCGGTGCCGGCCAGCATGGCGTGGCCACCGCAACTGCGGCGGCGGCTTTCGGTATGTCCTGCGATGTGTATATGGGTTCAGAGGATATCCGGCGTCAGGAGCTTAATGTATTCCGCATGAGGCTGCTGGGCACGCGCGTGGTGAGTGTTGAATCCGGTTCGCGCACGCTTAAGGACGCCACCAACGAAGCGATGCGCGACTGGATGGGATCTGTTGAACATACCCATTACATTATCGGGTCTGTGGTCGGTCCGCACCCGTTTCCACGCATTGTGCGTGATTTTCAAAGCGTCATCGGTCAGGAAACACGCGAGCAGGCCATAAGCATGTTCGGCCGCTTGCCGGATTGCGTTGTCGCCTGCGTGGGCGGCGGGTCTAATGCAGCGGGCATGTTCTATCCTTTCGTCAACGATTCACCCGTGCGGCTTGTGGGAGTGGAAGCGGGCGGCCGCGGCAGCGCCCTGGGCCAGCATTCGGCTTCGCTTAGCATGGGCAGCCCCGGCGTGCTTCACGGGTCGCTTTCCTATGTGTTGCAAAACCCGGACGGTCAGACCGCGGACGTGCACAGCATCAGTGCCGGCCTGGATTACCCCGGCGTGGGGCCGGAACATGCCTATTGGAAAGACACCGGCCGCGTGCAATACACGTCGGTTACCGATGATGAAGCCCTGGCCGCGTTTGAACTTGTCGCACAGCGCGAAGGTATTCTGCCGGCACTGGAAAGCTCTCATGCCGTTGCCGCGGCGGTCAAGTTGGCAAGCCAAATGGATTCCGACAATATTCTGGTTATTAATCTTAGTGGCCGCGGTGATAAAGACGTCATGGAAGTTTCGCGGCTTATGGAAATTAAGGGGCGTGGCCCGGCTGCGGGTTCAGGCTCCCATGGTAAATAATTATAGGCAAATAATTATGTTTGTTAATGCATATGATAAATCTTTAAATCAGCCGTTCGGACGAGCCACGCGACACATGCCCGGCGGAACCGGCGTATTGCTTGCGTTGTCTTTTGGCGGCCTGATGCTGATCCCCGGCTGCCAGACCCGGCCCCACGGACCGGGCACCGCCGTCCGCACGCCCGCGTTTTCCAACAATGGCGCGGAAACACTTTTTATGCAGCCGCCGCCCAAGCCGGAAGTTGTCATCGGCCTGCCTAATCGTCCGGGCCAGCCCGCTACCATTACCACGGTTCTAACGCCGGCCCGCCCCGTCGGCACCAGCTCGGCTGCGCCGGGCTATCCACGGCTGCCCACCACCACCAGTATTCATGAGGAAGTTCTTCCGCCGTCCACCGCGCCGGCGGCACCCGCATCCGGCCCGGCGGCCGCGACCCAACCGACCGCCAACCCGGTTTCAACTCAAAAATAACCGCCCGCCTTTTGTCCCAGGCCAAAGGCAAAATAGCTTGCTAAATGCCCAATGAACGTTTATTCGGCGGAAGTTTATGGATGTGGATCGGAAAAGCCATGGATCGGGAGAGGTCATTGATAGGCCCGTGGAAATTCGCAAAGAAGCGCCATCTTCCTGCGACACCCCGTGGCGTGGGCCAATTACGATCAGGCAAAACCCGGTACGTTTCGCTTGGTACCACCATCAGAAAGATTGCGCCGAGCTGCGGTGCGACTACCGGGCGCTGCGGGATATGTTCGTTGCGGAGCCGAAGGGTTTCGACAACATACTCGCTACATTGGCTGCGTTCGAATTACGTATCAACCGCCCGAAGTAGCCGATTTCGGACGCGTCAACATCCGAGGGCGCGACGATGAACAGCCTGCACACTGCGGTAGCCCGCGTTGAAGAGTTCACGACCGACAAATGCTGTGGCGGGGACCGGTGAAAAGCGGTGAACCAGGGAAACGTCACCCACGGCATCACCTCTATGGTGGCCTTGTTGATATCAGTTGCGCCAAGATGCCCATCATTCCACGGTCCGCGTCAGGGCCAGAATGCCGTCTTGATTATCGGGCGAAGCTTCAACCTAACGTCCACAACCGCTTGGAGATTCGTATCCAGCGGACGGCAAGTATTATCCGCCAGGAGCCTTGGTGTGCTTATTGGTGCGCAGCGTTCAAAATTGCGTGTTTTGCTGGTGATTTTTGAAGGGATTGCCAGCTTGGAAGACCTGCGATCCGCCGTTGAGCTACGCACGCATGGAACAATTATGATAACAAACTCGGACGGTCTTTGCCGGCACCTTCAGGGTGTCGGCATTTTCGGCCGAATAACCAGCAGATGAATGCGGAAAGTCAGGGTGGCGTCGGGTGGTATGACCGGCGGCATGCCGTCCTCCCCATAGGCGAGCTTTGCCGGAATGACCAACTGGCGTATGCCGCCCTGGTGCATGGTGGCCACGCCAATGTCCCAACCGGGAATCACTTGTTGCCGGCCAAGATCAAATTCGAATGGCGTGCGACCGGGCAGATGGGAGGAATCAAAAATTTTCCCATTGGCCAGCCAGCCCGTGTAGTTGACCGTCACATTATCTCCCGGCTGCGGAATAGGGCCTTTGCCGATTTGGACATCTTCCACAATCAGGCCATCGGCGAGTGTTTTGGTGGCCACAAATTTCGTGGAAGGTTTGAGCGTCAGTGGTTTGGCCGGCGCAGTGGCGGGGGCGTGTGCCGGGGCACTTTGGGCGGGCGTATTGGCCGCAGCGGCTGGTGCCTCGCCGGCATTCAGCAGATGCACGCGGAAGGTCAGTGTGGCATTGGGTGGAATTGTCGGTGGCATGCCATCGGCACCGTAGGCCTCGGCTGCGGGAATGACGAGTTGACGAATGCCGCCTTGCCGCATGGTGGTCACGCCGATGTCCCAGCCGGGAATCACCTGATGCTGGCCAAGATTAAACTTAAATGGCGTGCGACCGGGTAAATGCGATGAATCAAAAATAGTACCATTCTTAAGCCAACCGGTGTAATTGACCGTTACCCGGGCACCTTCTTTGGGCCGCGGGCCGGTGCCCAGTTTAATATCTTCCAGAATCATGCCGTTGGCGAGTTTTTTGACACGTAATAAATGCGTGGCCGGTTTCAGGTTCGCGTCCGCCGCAGCCGGTTGAACGGTGGCCTGCTCCGTAGAATTTGCGTTATCGGCGGTTTTGGCATCGCTATGGTGCTGGCAACCGGCCTGCAATAACAAAAAGGCCGCCGTGGCCAGCAGCCGCACGGATGATTTACCGAGGTGACTTTTCATGATAACTCCGCAAAAATGAGAGATCTTATTCCAAGGCGCCGCCTGGGATCGCCGCCAAAATGACGCCGGTTAAAAAGGTGCGCGCCCTTAGACGGGATTGGGCCAGTCATTGTTTATGAACCGGCCGGCTTCCAGAATGGTTTTGCCATCCACTTCTATACGTCGGCCCGGCTCGCGCAGGTCGCAGACCATATCCCAATGCAGGCCGCTTTCATTTACGCCGCCCGTTTCCGGATAGGCCGCACCAAGAGCGGCGTGGCAGGTTCCGCCGATTTTTTCATCAAAGAGCGTATTTTTCGTATATTTGGTAATCGAAAAATTAGTACCTATGGCAATTTCACCCAACGTTTTAGCCCCGGCATCTTGTTCCAGCATCGCGTGGAGGAAGTCTTCTCCCTTGGCGGCGCGGGCATCGACCACCTTCCCGTTCTTGAACGTCAGGACAATGTCGTGGCATTCATGGCCATGGTGAACGGCGGGGAATGAATAACGAATGGTTCCGTTGACGGAATCTTCAATCGGGCCGGTAAAAACCTCACCATCCGGGAAATTTTCATGGCCGCAGCAGTTAATCCAGGTGCGGCCCTGCACGCCAAGGCAAAGGTTCGTATCCTTGCCGATAATGCGTACTTCGCTGGTTTTGTTCAGATAATCCACCAGACGCTGCTGCTTTTCGCTGATGGCTTTCCATGCGGCCACAGGGTCCGGCAGGTGCAGCAATCCGGCTCGGAAAACAAAATCCTCATAATCATGCAAGGACATTTCCGCATCCTGGGCACTGGCCTGGGAAGGATATTGGGTGCCGACCCATTTAAGTTTGCCCTCCGCGGCGCGTTCCAGAAAGCGCTTGGAAATTCCGCGGCGGGCCTGGGCGGCGGTGGCCTGCTTTTTGGGATCCACATTGGTCATGCTTTTGGTGTTTTCTTCGGCCCACAGGCCGATGGATACATCCATGGTGTCCACAATAAATTTGCTGATGGGGGACACGAATTCAAGTTGCGGCTTTTGTGCCAGGCGGTAAAAGGCTTCATCCATGGCGTCAGAGGTCATGCTGACAAAGCAATGGCCCCCGACACGCAGAACCTGTTCGTAGATGGCTTCGATGAGAGGTAGACCGACGGTTTCGCCGGAAATGCGACAAAGCTCGCCCGGCTTAACGGCAGCGGAATAACCGACGAGTACAGAGGCCAGACGATCGAGTCTTTGGTCACGCATGAAGTTAAGTTCCTTTCGCGATTACCGATACCTAATTCGTACCGCGTTCATATT
>JAJZEY010000014.1 GCA_021805585.1 Planctomycetota bacterium | reverse complement strand
ACGCCTGACTGCTCTGAAAATTCGCGATTTTTCATCCTGCGCGGCTGACGCTTACTTTTATAAAAGACTACTTTAAGAGAATATCATCGTAATAAATAGAATTTATTATTTATTATAGCGAAAATAGTCGTCAGGGTGCCGGTGACCGCACCTGCCGCTCACTGCCATATCATGTAGACTGCAAAATGATTATTTTGTTGATTTAGTTATTTGAAGGATGTATAATATATTCGGAGTTAAAGTGTTGCAGCAGTTGCAACAAACGCTCGCGATGCGCGTTTTATATTCCAGACCGGTAAGGCGAGGTTTTGGTGGCGATGTCGCGCCGGTCTGAACTTTCAAGGCGGTTCAAGATTTTTTGAGGCCGCCGAAAAATTTAAGGAGTAGCGTCATGGAAATTCGTGCGTTGCTTTATAAATCGGTACTCAACCGCTCCTTGCTGGCGGCTTCCATGGTGGCCGTGCTGGCCGCACTTTTTGTTGCAGGTCCCGCCCGCGCCGCCCGATTCTCCTTCGGCATTTCCGTTGGGGTACCTGTTTATTGTCCCGCCCCGGTATTCTATACGCCGGTTTATGTTCAGCCTGTGGCACAACCGGTCTATACCGCGCCGGCACCGGTGTATACCGCCCCCCAGCCGGTTTACACACAACAGGCACCGCAGCCCGCTTACTCTCCCCCCGTTGCCCCGGTGACTCAGCCCGTTTATACACAGCCTGCCTATGTTCAGCCGCAGCCGGTCTATGTACCCCCGCCGGTCTATTACTATTCACCACCGGTTTATTATAACCCGTACTGCTATCAACCTTACTTCGACCGTCCGTTTTGTGGTCCTGGAATTCGGTTTGGTTTTGGATTTGGCGGCTATCGGCGTTTTGATTTCGATCGCCGCTAATTAAAGGTTGCCAGACCGCTAAAAAAATCCGGCGCGGGTCGGATGGGTTGCCGCACGCGCAATTGCTGGAAATGGGTTCTATTGATCCCACAATTTCGAATAATCCGCCGCCAAGGCTGTTGCAGCACTCCGCGTGAATCCGCGGGTGGCGGAGTGGTTTATGGCCTTCATGTCATTTGCCGCACGCCTCCAATCGGGACCCTGCCCGTAAATTAGGAAGGAACGGCCCACTAGATTCATGTGTCCGCGTCTTCGATTTTATTTGAGTTCAAATCCCGCAGGGTTGCCCGACCGGCGATTTAATTGCATAATACAGTCGTAAGCAGGCTTGCCGCTTTGCATCTTTATGAGCAGCGCGGCATTGCCTCAATCTGGCGTCTTGAACGGCACGAGGCGTCAACGGACTCCGGCACCTTCCCCCACTGCAAGAGAGAGATTGGCGGCGGTTAATTTATCCCTGTTAATTAATTGTAGTTGCAATCCAGGAGAAATCGTCAGATGAAAATACCGGGCATTGGCGGAAAATGGTGCATAGGTGCGGCTATCGGATTTTGTATGGCATTCGGAAGCGGCAACGTGATTGCGGCACCGCCCGTCCGTTCTTCGCAGGTTATCAGCGCTATACGCCGGGGTGTTGACTATCTTTTGAATAATGAGAATCCGCAAAATGGATGGGATCAGAATGGCTACGGTAATTGGGGGGGGGCTCCCCCCTGGGCGAAAGTTTCCGGGCTAAAGGGCGGCCAAACCGCCCTGGTTACCGAGGCCCTGATTGATGTGAATCAGAGTCTGCATCTGCGGTCTCTTAATCTTTATGGCTCCAAAATGCGTAACGCCCTGCGCTATCTGATCAGCGTAGCTCCCACGGCCACCTATTGCGCATCGTTTCAGGCCAATGTTTTTACGCTTCTGCCCAGCAAGGCGCAATATCGGCGGGTGCTGTATCGGGATGCGCAGTATCTATTGCGAACCGTGCACCGCGATGGCGGCTATACCTATTATCCCCCGCTACGGCAACGTGTGTTTGATCCCAAGGCCAAGAAATGGGGAATTCAAACGGCATGGCTGAATGTCCCGGGTGCATGGGACAATTCCAATTCACAATATGGCGTGCTGGGAATGTGGGCGTGCGCCCATTCCGGCATGGAAGTTCCGCTTCGTTATTGGCAGCGAGAATCGCGCCATTGGCGCACCTGTCAGTTTGTCAATGGTACCTGGGGATACGGCGGATTTGTCGGCCGGCCGAACCGCCCCACGCCGGGCAGACCGGTTCAGTTTACGCCGGCGGGTCTGGCCAGTCTTTTTATCTGCGACGAATTTATTGATGCGCATAGTACCGCCATTCACGCCGTGCCCGATCGCGGCATTATCGCCGGCCTGCACTGGATGAACCATAATTTTAATTCTGGCGAGACCGACGTTTACGCCATGTATGGCGATGAACGTGTCGCTCTGGCCAGTGGGATTAAAACGTTTGGCGGCCACGATTGGTACCGCGACTTTGCCGCCACTTTGCTGGCCCATCAAAATGGCGATGGCAGCTGGGGGGCTCGCATGAAGAATCTGACTTGGCATTTTGGCGGCTCTGGCAATGATGGTGACAACCCGTTCGTGGGAACCGCGTATGCCCTGCTTATTCTGGATCGGGGCTTGAATCCGGTTTTCATGAACAAACTCCAATATGGTCCCTCGGGCGCGGTGCACTTCTATGGCCAGTGGAACGCGCGGCAGCGCGATCTGGCCAATGTCACCTCCTGGATCAGCCGAACTTATGAAGTGCCCCTGAACTGGCAGGTCGTGAACATTCACACTCCGGAAATCGACTGGCTGGATTCCCCGATTCTGTATATCAACGGATACAAAGATCCCAAATTCACCAAAAATCAGATCGCGAAAATCCGGGCATTTGTTGATGCCGGCGGCATGGTCTTCTGCAATTGCAACGGTTCCAGCCAGCGGTTTGAACGCGCCATGATTAAGTACAGTAAGCGCGTCGTCAACCATCAATATGAAGCGAATAAGCTGCCAAAGGATTCCCTCCTGTATCACATGTTGCCAGGATATAAATTCACCGGTGATCCGGGCCTCATCGCTATTTCCAACGGTATTCGTGATGTCTGGATCATCAGCCCTAAGGACCTTGGCGCTACCTGGCAGCGCCGCGCCTTTGCTCGGCACGAGGCCTGGAATATTCCCGCCAGCATTTATCTTTATGCCACCGGAAAGGGCTATCTGGCCAACAAACTTAAAAGTCTTAACGTATCGGGTGGCGGAGCGACTGTGCGTTCGCTGGCCATGAGTCAGATTTTGTACGCTGGAAACTCCAACCCGGAACCGGGTGCCTGGCCACGCATGGCCGCGCTGGCGGCGGCGGACTTTCAGACATCGCTTTCAATCGCCACGACCAGCATCGCCAAGCTCAACGCCCGCACCACGCCACTGGCCCACATGACCGGCACGGGCAACTTCACCCTTTCCGCCAGCCAAATTGCCGCCCTGCGGAAATATATCGCCGCTGGCGGAATGATTTTCGCCGATTCCGGCGGCGGGCATCAGAAATTTACCGACGCGTTCGACGTGCTGGTACAAAAATTGGTTCCCAATGGAAAATTTGTCGATCTGCCCGCCAATTCCTCCATCATCACCGGTTCCGTTGCCGGTGGAATAAATACATCGCACGTGGTTTACCGCAAATTTTATGTTGACTCCCACCGCAAACGCACCACCCCTGACTTGCAGGGTGTGAAGGTCAATGGCCGCTGGGTCATTGTGTTTTCGCCATGGGATATTACCTCCGGCCTGCTGGGCACTAAGACCTGGGGAATTAATGGCTATGTGTCGGCGTCGGCGCAAGCTTTGGCCCGGAACATCATTTGTTATGCGATCGCCCATTGATTGACCGAGCATGCCCTGGCTGCGGGCCGCCAATACCGAATACTGGCGAAGATTAAAGGAGTGCCCCCTTAGGAATTTGCTTTAGCCGATGGTTTAAGATACCCGTTGCGATTAAGCCCCCACGGTGCCCCATCGGACGCCGGTAAAGGTCCGATTTCCGCAAGTGTCCTGTTTTTGATTTGGCGTTATGCGGTTCGACACGGTAATATGGGTCTTTTAAGGATTCGGCTTGGAATCAGGCATAACGGACTTGTGCGAATTTGCCTGCGGGATGTTAGAATAAGCGCCTGACGGATCAGGCGGAGCAAGAGAATTCGGCGGCTCGCAGAAAAGCCGATTTGGCTTTCCGAATTGGATGAAGCCCTATGCGATTTGCGGATGGCATAAATCGCGGATTTCGGCTGGTCGCTTGCAATTTTCCGCCGCAGCGGCGAAAACAGGAATCCTCGGCCACTGGTCGGACAGCCACAATGTCCAAAATCAGTGGGCCGACCGTGTATCAGTTGCCCACATTTTGAGGAGTCACGCATGGCCAAGATGTTCTACAGTGCCGAAGAGACAGCCGCCAAACTTAATGTTTCGGTTGACAAACTCAAGGAATTGGTTGACCAGAACAAGCTTCGCGAATTCCGCGATGGTAACCGTGTCATGTTCAAAGTTGACCAGGTGGACAGGGTCGCGGGCGGTTCGGCTAACGCCGGTTCGGGTGGCCCGATTGATCTTGCCAGTTCCGGCGTGTCCAGTGGTTCCGGCGATACCAAAACCATGATGGCGCACAGCAGCGGCAGTGGCGTAATTGGACTTTCCAGCAGTGTGTCCGGGCAATCGGCGGTTTCACCATCCGCGTCCTCCAAGGGCGGATCGGTTGCCGGTGCCGGAGGTTCCGCCACCGGCGCTCCGGCCCAGGGCATGAAAGTTTTTGATACACATGAAATTAAGCCGGCGGATGCCAACGCCCAGACCCAAATCTCCCAGTCGCTGGACGAAGCCATTTCGCCGTCCGGTATGGATTCCGTTGGCAGCGGATCCGGTCTTTTGGACCTTACCCGCGAAAGCGACAACACAAGCCTCGGAGCCGAGTTGCTGGAAGAAATTTATCCCGGCGATTCGTCCGCGGGTTCCAAAACCGGAATCGGCTCGTCATCCGGAGTTTTTGATCAAACGGTAACCGCCGGACCGGAAGCCTCCATGGCCGCCGGTGAGGCGACAATCTCCGCTGCATCGGTTCCCGCAACTGCCACATATGCCGCGGTTTATGAAGCACCAGATCCCGCCGCAGGCTTTTACGGTGGTGCCGCGCTGGCTGCGGTGCTGGTCATGGGGCTGACGCTGGTTGCCGCCATGATGGCATTGGAAGGCTTTACGCCACGCTGGATGCACACCCTTGGTGCAAATGCGTTGCTGTTCATTGGCTTGCTGGTTGTGCTTTCAGCATTGCTGGCCTTCGTCGGATATTTTGTGGGAAAGGCTTCGGCACGCTAAGGTATGGTACGCACGGTGCGTTACAATGGGTGCGTTACAATAATAAGGACGTTTTTGCGGGCTTAACAAGTGCAAAGCAGTGCTAAAATCCGATAAAAGCGGTATCGAGCGGGCTGAATCTGGCTTGTCCGTCCGGCGGCTCCGGTTGTGCTCAAACGACGGTCCGCCCGTGAAATAAAGCGCAATGCCGGGTGAAACAGTGCCTCGCTCGGCGGCAATGAGGGGGATTTGGTGGTAAAAGTTCGCGACCGTTGGCAATGGGCCGACGGATTCCGCGTTGGCTACCGAAGACCGGTGCTATAATAAGCCGGGGTATGCAATACCAGGTGGATTTTGTTTTGACTTGGTAAGTCGGTTGATATCGGCCCGGATGGCTGATTTGACTTTCGTTGCCTGCAATTTAGCAATTTACTGGAGTTTTTTAATGATTCGTTCGCGTTTTTCCGTACTTTCCCGTTCTTTGGCCGCTGCGGCAATTGTTTCTGGTCTCCTTGGATTGGGAGGCTGTGTTTCGGAAGACCAATACCAGCGGCTCCAAACAGCCTTTGACCAGGTCAAGCAGCAACTGGCGGCTTCGGAAAATGATGTCGCCCGCCTGCACAATGAAATTGCGGCCCTTCAGGCTGAAATTGCCCAGAAAGACGCACTGCTTAGCGCCCAGGGCGGTGGAACCGCGGCCTTGCTGAAAGAACGTGACCTGCTGAAGGCTCGCCTTGCGAAACTTCAGGCCGAATACAATAAACTTCTGGCCCTTGCCGGCAGCGCGCCGCGACTGCCGCGTGCCGTTAATGACGCACTGGAACAGTTGGCTGAACAATATCCAAGTCTTCTGGCATTTAACCGCAAACTGGGACTGGTGCGGTTCAAGAGCGATTTAACCTTTGCGCTTGGCAGCACCCAGGTGCGTCCATCGGCACGGCAGGCACTGTCCAAATTCGCCGGCATTCTGGATATGCCGCAAATTGCGGACAACGAAATTCGTATTGTCGGAAACACCGATAATGTCCCCATCCGTCGGACCAGGAACACCATGAATCCGACCAACTGGTATCTTTCCACCAATCGCGCTATTTCGGTCATGTACGTTCTCCAACACTTCGGCGTAATGGATCGGCGTATGCAGGTTGCCGGATGGGGTAAAACGCATCCCATCGCCCCCAACGCACCAGGGCATCGTGGCAGTTCGGCAAACCGCAGGGTCGATATCTTTATTTTGCCGATAAAGCTTAAGTACAATCCGTATGTGCCCGCGGCCGAACAGGTGGCACCCGGAAATCAGTCCGGTCTTGCGCCGGCGGCGATGCCTGAAGTGGCTCCCGCGGCGGGAAACTAACTAAAAGGATACCATCGCGGATATTCCGCAGCCAGGTTTTTCCTTTGCTGAATCGCAGCCGGTTTTCGCGGCGGTGCTGAATGGGAAAAAACTTGGACTGCCCCAGGTTGGCGGCGATTTTCGCCGCACTGTCGGCGGATAAAAGAAAAGATTCCGGTGGTTTTCTTTCCTGATTATTGGATGATGTATGCCCCAGTCGGAAAAAGCAGTGCCCAAGGCGGAAAAAACGCAGCAACCGCAAAAATCTAAATTGTCGCATAACCTGCTGTTTCTAAGCAAATTTTTTCGCCACGGCACAAAAATCGCCTCCGTGTGGCCGTCCAGTCGATTCATGGCGGTCGCAACACTGAATCGGATCAGTTGGTCGACGGCAAAAATAATTGTGGAGCTTGGTGCGGGTACCGGCCCGATTACCGCGCAAATCGTCGAACGCCTGGGCCGGCACACGCAGCTTCTGGTCATTGAATACGATGCCGATTTTGTAAAAATTCTTCAGGATCGTTTTCAGGGCCGACCCAATGTAAAAATTATTCAGGGCGATGTCCGCACGCTAAGTACCCTTCTGGCCGCCCATGGAATTGGCCCGCAGGAAGTGGATTATTTTGTCAGCGGTCTGGCTACTCCGACACTTCCCGAACCCGTGCGGCACGGAATGTTTGATGCGGTGCGGAAATACCTGAACCCCCAGGGCTTTTTCAGTAATATTACCGAGTTCCCATGGTATTATTTACGCCACTACCGGCAGTGGTTCAGCGATGTATCCTTTGAGCTTGTCCCGCTGAACATGCCGCCAGGCGGTGTGTACCATTGCCGGGCCATTCGATGATTCAAATCGGCATTCCCGCTCTCCGGTCCGCTTTTTCCGCTGCTTAAAATGATTGCCGTCAGGCACCTGCGGTGTTGTCCAGCACTTTTGGAACGGTAAAGAAATCGCCCGCTTTGCCCGGCGCGTTGGCCAATACCTGTTCAACGGTCAGTGCGGGGGTTACTTTGTCTTCCCGCAGTACGCTGTGAAGTGGCAGTGGATGCGCCATAGGTTCCAACCCCTCTACGTTCACTTCCCCCAGTTGGCCCACATAATCCAGAATGGAAGAAAGCTGCTGTGAATACCGCTGCAGGTCTTTCTGGCCAATCTTCAGCCGTGAAAGCCGCGCCACATGCAGTACCTGTTCTTGTGTCAATGTGTCGGCCATGATTAAAATCCTGAAAAATAAAAACGGGGCGGTTAAAGCCCCGTTGGAATTTATCGTCCAGTCTCGTTGAATTGTCAACCCGTTGGAGGCCGGGCAAACCGATGGCCGGCGCGCTGTTAGACTGACCCCTATATGATATGTGCCCGATCAGTCGGCGGCTGTGCAGTTGCCTTGTCAGACTATATCCAATCCCGCCTTAGCCAGTGCTCGCGCACGCCCGCTCATTGGGATTAGCCGAGCACTACTGCCAATCGGTAAAATAGCTGAGTTTGGGGTCAGGCGGCTGTGGCAGCTGGCTTGCGATACACATGGCGTCGGGCAAGACGCTTCGTGACCAAGCCGGATTTAATCGCTTTTGCGGAAGCCCATACACGCACAGCGCGGCCGTCTACAACGGCGCGAACCTTTTGCAGATTCGGCTTGAACTTCCGTGCCGACCGGCCGGTGATCTTAATGC
>JAJZEY010000300.1 GCA_021805585.1 Planctomycetota bacterium | reverse complement strand
AAGACTTGTTCCGTACCATTTGTACCCGCCTGCCGGGACCCCGCGGCGAGGCGAACAAGCCGCTTCAGGCCCTGATATTTGACAGCAAGTATGATGATTACCGGGGTGTGATAGTATATATCCGCATGATGAATGGCCGCCTGGCCATAGGGCAGAAAATCCGCCTGATGGGCAAGCAGACCGTCCATCAGATTACCGACCTTGGAAAATTTTCACCCAAGCCGATTCATGTTGATTCGCTGGAAGCGGGCGAAGTCGGCTTCCTGGTTGCCAATATTAAAACCCTCAGCGATGTGACCATTGGCGACACGGTGACCGATGCCTTTAGTCCAGCACCCGAACCGCTGCCCGGTTATCGGCCGCCCAAACAAATGGTCTATTGCGATTTTTATCCCGGTCCGGATACCGAATACACCCAATTACGCGAAGCGCTTGAACGTTTGCGCCTCAACGATTCCTCGTTCACCTTCGAGCCGGAAAATTCCGACGCACTCGGCTTCGGGTTCCGTTGTGGTTTTCTGGGCCTGCTGCACATGGAAATTGTGCAGGAACGTCTGGAACGTGAACAGAATGTTCAGGTGGTTCAAACCGCCCCCACCGTACCGTATGAAATCATGTTAAATGATGGCACCATTAAAATGATTGACAGCGCCTCGGGCCTGCCCGATTTAAGCAAGGTGAAGGAAATCCGCGAACCGATGATTAAAGCCAGCATTATTGTGCCGGCGGAAAATATTGGCGATATTTCCAAACTATGCCAGGACCGCCGCGGCATTTACCGCAAGACGGAATTCCTCAGCCAGTCTCGCGTGATTATCGAATATGAAATGCCCCTGGCCGAAGTAATTTTTGACTTTTTTGACCGCCTGAAAACCGCCACGCGCGGCTATGGCACACTGGACTACGACCTGATCGGCTTTCACGCCGACAATCTGGTCCGCATGGATATTCTGGTCAATGGTGAGGCCGTGGACGCCCTTAGCCTGATAGTGCATCGCGACAAGGCCGAATCCCGCGGGCGCGCTATTATTCGAAAACTTAAGCAGGAAATCGGCAAACATTTGTTTGAAGTCCCCCTTCAGGCGGCCATCGGGTCGCGCGTTGTGGCACGCGAAACCATTAGCGCTATGCGCAAGAACGTAACGGCAAAATGCTATGGCGGAGACATCAGCCGGAAACGCAAACTTCTGGAAAAGCAGAAGGAAGGCAAAAAACGTATGAAACAGGTGGGGCGTGTGGAAATTCCCCAGGAGGCATTCATGGCGGTTCTGGAACCGGGTGATTGATCTGCGGATGGAAGCCCAAAGCCGGCACCTCGATTTGCGAATCATCGGGACGGCATGGCATGGCTTAAAACATTTTCATCTGGTTGCGTTCAAAGCCGAATTTGCTCAGGCTTTCATCTACTGGAATCGGATAGTTGCCGGACCAGCACGCGGTGCAGTAGCTTTCCCGTGGTTTGCCAAGGCAATCCAGCATTCCTTCAAGCGATAGATAAGCCAGGGAATCCACCTCAATAAAGTCACGAATTTCCTCGACCGTTCGGCCGTTGGCGATAAGCTCGGTCGGGGTTGGAAAGTCGATTCCGTAAAAGCAGGGAAAACGTATGGGTGGGCAACTGACGCGCATGTGAATTTCCCTTGCGCCGGCCCGCCGCAGAGCCAGAATTTTACCGCGTGTCGTGGTGCCGCGCACAATGGAATCTTCCACCACAATAATGCGTTTGCCGCGCACCATTTCCGGGATCACGATCAGTTTCATTTGCACCGCCAGATCGCGCAACTGCTGTGACGGTTGAATGAACGATCGGCCGACATAACGGTTCGGCACAATTCCCTCTTCAAAAGGAATTCCGCTTTGTTTGCTGTAGCCCAGGGCGGCCGAGCGGCCAGAATCCGGTATTGGAATCACAATGTCCGCATCGACCGGATTTTCAATGGCCAGGCGACGTCCCATTCGCTGGCGAACCAGCATCACGGTGTCGCCAAACAGTGTGCTGGAAGGACTGGCAAAATAGACATGCTCAAACGCACAGTGGGCCGGAGCCTCCCGCTTTTCCACAAAAAACCGGCTGGAAATTTGCTGCCCATCCATGGAAATGGTGACAATTTCCCCTGGTTCCACTTCCCGGATATAGGTCGCCTGAATACTGGACAATGCGCAGGTTTCAGAGGCCACACAATAAAACCCGTCTTTGGTTTTTCCGATTACCAGCGGGCGAAAGCCCCATGGGTCGCGGGCCGCCTCCATGCGATCCTTAAACAAAAACAGGAAGCTGAAAGCCCCCTGCAAATGCCGCAGGACATGAGCCAGCGGATCAGGCTTTTCCTGGTGCCGCGGCTTGGCAAGCATGTGAATCACAATTTCCGTATCGCTGGTGGAATAAAAAATGTGGCCATATTTCTGATATTCCGCCCGCAGTTTAGCCGCGTTTATCAAATTCCCATTGTGGGCTACCGCAACCTGACCGTCTATATACTCTTCAAGAATCGGCTGGGCATTGCATTTGCGGTTGGAGCCGGCCGTGGAATACCGCACATGGCCAATGGCGGCCGACCCATGCAATTCCTTAAGCACGTTGCGATTAAACACATCCGCCACCAGCCCCAGCCCGGTATGGCAGTTGATTTCGCGACCATCCGTCGCGGCAATTCCGGCCGATTCCTGGCCGCGATGCTGAAGTGCATAAAGCCCGTAATAGCATCGCTCAACGGCATCTACCGGGCCGGCGACGCCGAAAATTCCACACTTTTCTTTTTTTTCGTATTCGGTTAAATCCGGGGGGGAAGAGACGTGCGATACCTCATGCAATACACCGCCGGCCGCCAAGGGCAGCGCAATGGTTTTTAATGAATTCAGTTGACTGGAACCAGACTCATTTCCTGTCATGCGGCCGCCTCCAGTTCGTTACGGACACCAATTCATGCACACCAACGTCGCAGATGATTATAGCATGGCGGACGATTCACTCAATGCGTCGTCAAATTTTATGGTTTTTCAAGCTCAGTCAGAAGCTGCCAAGTTTATGGTGCTGCCAGCCGAAGGCTTCCGCAGCCACGGCAACGCCGTACCGCCGACGAGCGCAACGTCCATGCACAGCGGATGTTCCGGTAACGTCTTCTGGCAACTTTGGGAGTGAAAAAAAGGGGGGAGCCAGCCATGCCGTTAATCGCACATTGCCAGCTCCCCCCAATTTAAATGCGCGGCTTAAAGAAGCGGGCCTGTAGCGGTACTGGCACTGGCCGCCATGCTGGCGTCCGCGTCTTTTTTAGCTTTCTTTGAGGCGTTGCTTTGGCTGCTCACACGGTTCCAGGAATCACGGGCGGGTTCACGGGCGTGTTCCCATTCCATTTTTGAAACACCACGCAAGCGCGTCCAATCACGTTTCAAGATAGGTTCAGCCTCTTCAAATGTTTTGTCATGATGACGAGAATGCGATTCCCAGCCATATTGGTAGGCGGGGCCATATTCCTCGTAGGTCTTCCCTGATTTAATATAGGGACGTTGGGCGAAATTTTCGCGCCAGTAACCATGCTCGACCGTCGGATCGACATGTTCCGCGACTGCTTTGCCAGTCAATCCGCCACCGACGCCGCCCACCACACCGCCAACAGCCGCACCCACGGCCGTTCCGACCGGGCCGGCAATTGTGCCTATCGCCGCGCCTGCCACGACTCCCGCCACAACTCCCCCGGCCGCACCCACACCGGCACCCACCGGATGCGCACCGGCACGGCCGCTCAGCGGATCACGGTTGGCATCTTTTTCCATCTTTTTCTGTTCGCTGGACTTGGGATTATGTTTTTGATCGTTCGACATAAAAAGGCTCCTGAAAAAACGGGAAAAATAAAACTTTACAAACAGGACAAAATATCCTGATTGTGGAAGATAAACCGGACAAGCTGCGCGATGGAAACCATCAGGTCTTCTCCGCAAGTTGTCAGGCTCTCTACTTTCCCAGCATTTTGGCAATTATAAATATTAAAATCGCACCCCCTATTCCACCGCCAAAAATTATATAGACAAGTGCGTAACCTACTGCTGCAACCGGAAGGTCCAGCATCATATTAAACCTCATTGGAACACGCGCGGCCGAATTCCAGGTGTGATTATTCGACACCCTATCCGCCTGGCGATACCCTAAACCCAAATTCCCCACCGATTCATCCGTAGCCGGCTGGCCGCCCCGCGAACGCTGCAATGCAAAGTGCGGCCGCGCTCTGGCCGTCCGTGGCATCTATTTTTTGACTGGTTTGCCGCCCATGTGTTTTCCGATGGATTCCTGAATTTTGCCTGCGGCAATCTGCATTTTGCCCTTTACACGTTGGCGTTTATCACCGGTTGCCTGGCCAACCGCCTGATTAGCCTGACCACGAATTCGCTTGACTCGTCCGGCAAATACATCTTCTTTACCCATTGGCCGCCCCATTTCTTAAAAAATCTTAACACCCACACTGCGCGTTGAAGGATACTAGGAATGCCATTGAGCCAAGTCAAATAAGGTTTTTATAAGACGACCAATTGGCGGCACGCGATCATCCATGAAAGCCTTCAGGAAGACATTGGGCGTATAACGCCTGACCGCGCATTTTACGGATTTAATCCCTTGATCTGTGCTTCCAGATTAGCGACCGATGCGGGAATTGTTTTTGGCTTCGGCTTCGGCGGTGGTCGCGAAATATATGCCGGATATTGGGTGGTGCCCGCCCGCGGTGCGGTATCCGTTTGGACAACTTGCCGCGGCTCATCCATCGGGCGTATCCCCTCCGACGACCTGACAATGGAGACCGTGTCGGGAATTGCAACTACGGAAGCCTTCTGACCATTCAACGTAAACAAAAGTATATCGCGCACAATGGCCTGGGCCGATGCCGGCGCATATCCGGAAATACCCCAGGTATTGGTTCCCAGCAATCCACTGGTCAGGTCAAACCGCGAAAAAATAATCCGCCATCGGCCATGCCAGCGCACGCCGATTAAACGCGGCCTTGTCATATTTCCGATTGTGGCTTTAACAAATTTGCGATAGGCGACGTGCTTAATAGACACACCGCCGGGATAGGTCCCGCGAAACAGTACGGAATTTGGATCGATCCGTTGCAGCGGATGCGACGGAAATATGGCCCCAGCCAGTCTGACGAAAGAATGAGTGAATGCGGGGTTGCCGCCCGCCGCATCCACGAAGAGCAATCCGCCGGTCCGAACATAATTCCGCAACGAAGCGATGTTCTTAGTGGAAAAATTCAGTTCTCCCGTGCCGGTAAGATGCACGATGGGCATTTGTTTCACGGATAACTGGCCGGGTGTCACCACGGGCATGTGAATCGCCGTGGAATAGTCGCGGGTACCAAAAGCTTTTAACCTTGGCCAAGCCCCTGGTTCCGGATTCCAGTTTCCCCTGAATTTAACCAGCCCCATGGTAATCGAGCGTTTGGCCGGTGCAGGCGACGGACGAATAGCCAGCGATTGAAGTCTGTTGGCCAGCGGTTCCTTTCCGGTGGCATACAGATAAATGTTGGTGGGTATCTGCCAAAAGGCGTGACTGGCAACAGACTGCCGTTGCCAGGCACCACCGAAATCGATCGGACTTATGATCCATTCATATCGCACGCCATTGGATAGCCCCCACAAATTCATTGGCCGCCTGGGGCGGTACCAGGGCTGCAAGTCGTAAATCCGGCTTTTTGCGGGCAGCGGCCGGGCCGTATATCGACCGGCACAGGATGCGTTGGCATAGGAAATCATGGCGTGAAAGAAAGCCTTGGAATTGCCATCGGAACTGACAAATATTAGCCCGCCGGCCTGGGTAAATGCGCTAAATTTTTGCAGGTCATTTGATGTAAAATGTGGATCACGACTTCCGGAAATCAGCAGTATGGGCGAACCAAGCCAGCCGCGCACCGGCGATTGCAGCGGCACCACCTGCCAGTTCATGGGGCTTTCAAATTCGCGTGTGACCCAGGCGGTGTAATTGGCGGCATCAAACGGACGGGCATTCCATTGCCCACTGTAATTTGCCGAATATTGCAGTTTGCTTATCAAAATTGGATTCAGGCCGCGCGCCAGAATCAGCAGTGCGTAAGCGGTGCTGATTTGCGCATCGCTGCCCACAAAATCCGATTTCCAGCTTCCATCCGGCAATTGCCGCCCCACCAGATTCGCAGCCACCGCCTTATACCAGTTCATTCCCGCAATGGTTTGCAGGCCGGCGGCCAAGGCCACACGTTCATCACCGTAAAGCGCGTAGAAGTTTTGCGTGTTCGGATTGAAATGCCGGTTAAGCCAGTGCAACCCGCGAATCACGTGCACCTGGTGCGGCGACGTTAATGGCGCGTTGCGATGAAGAAAGCTCTCGGCAATCAACAGGCTGGCAATGCCTGCCGGCGTCATGGTTTGGGCATCTCTGGAAGTGCCGGCAAAACGGCTCCCTGGCCCGCGGCTGTAATCCCACGTGCCATCGGGAAACTGCGTGCGAACCCAGTGCGATCGCGCCTTGACCCAATATCGAATTGGTATTTCAAGACCGTCCGAAGCGCACGCCCACATACCCAGCACGCCATATTGTGTATTGGAATTGTCCCAGGCGCGGCCATGGTAACCGCCTGTTGCGGCAATCGGGCCGCGATAGGTGTATCCGCCACTGTGGTTCATGGCATGCAGCAAATATTGGGCATCCCAGAAAAGAGCCTGCCGACAGGCCTTCTTTGCGGGAAGCAGATTCATGGCGTTGGCCTGAAAAGAGGCGACATAGGTGGCATTCACCCGCAATGCTGCTACAAATTTTATCGCCGCTTGCATGGCGGGCGAAAAAATATACAGCGACGGCAGATGAACGCTTTGACCGACCTGCAACAGCGCTTCAAGAATCAGCGCAGTTTTCCCGCCATCACTGGTCGGATTCCATGGCACGCCGCGATAGCTCCAGTGCCCATTGCGTTCATGTCGCAATAGAAATGCCACACCGCGCTGAATCGCCTGTTCAACGGCTCGCGAATGAACCATTTTCAGTTCATGCGCACCGCCATGGAAAGGCCGATGGAAAGTGCGGCCAGCCGCCGTTCCGGCGGCGCAAAGCGCCACCGCGGCACCGGCGTACAGCACGATTTTCTCAAGAGTTATCCACTTGGAAAGCTTCATGGCGGACGCTCCTGCCCCGATGGCCTGCTTAGCCAGGGAACCGTATAAGCCGCCACGAGCTTCCGATCGCCCCGGCATTACGCTATGAGTTCAACGCCGGTGCGACCACCTAATTGTGAAAAAATACCTGAATCAAACGATTGGTAATCCTTGGAGACCGCCCGGGTTGTGGCCAGAGCCACGGCAAAGCCAAGGGCCGACGGGGAATCCATTCCACGCACCACCCCCGCCACAAACCCGGCCAGCAGATGATCACCGCAACTCACGGTTCGCACCACAGGCAAGTCGCATGAACAGCGGCAGTTCCAAGCCTTTCCACCGGCCTTGAGTTCAATCAGGATTGCCCCCTTGGCGCCGCGGCTGACCAGCAGATTTTCCACAGTCAGTGCGGCCTGTCGCACCGCCGCGACAATGGCCGCCGGATCGTCGTCAACGCGCTTACCCATGGCCTCGGAAAGCTCGGTCAGATTTGGCTTGGCCAGCCAGATCGGACGTCGGAGGCCCATCCCAAGTGGCGGCCCGCTGGTATCAAGAGCAACGCGCACCTGCCGCGTTTCCAGAAGGGCCAGAATATCCAGAAAATCGCGATCGCCCACTCCCTGCGGCAGACTGCCGGCAAACACCACTAAATCACCGGGATCCAGCAATCTAACCAGCCGATCGCGGAGTTCCAGAATATCCCGGGCGTTGACTGGAAACCCGGGCTGGCGCAAGTGGGTTTCCCGACCTGAACTGGATTCAAGAATAGTCAGATTTTCGCGTGTGCCGCCCCCCACCGCGATCCAGCTTGAACGCACCGTTCCAGGCGTAACCGCGGCCAGCCCGCGAATGAAAAATTCAGCATCATGACGGCCTATGAATCCAGTGGCCATGGAATCAATACCCAGCAGGGCCAGCGCCCGGCTGACGTTCACGCTTTTTCCCGCGGCAAATTCGGCCTGGAGCCTGACGGATTGATGGGCACCGGGACACAGTACTTCACAACCCACAATTCGATCAATCGCGGGATTCAGCCCAAGGGTGAATATCTGCATCCGTCAAGCTCCCCATTTTCGCCAGGGCAACCGCCGCTAAAAAAATGCAGCGGGCTACCCAAGGCTTGCACCCGGTTTAGGATAAGAATTATCCTCC
>JAJZEY010000489.1 GCA_021805585.1 Planctomycetota bacterium | reverse complement strand
GCAATAAATCGGTGCCGTTAATCCGGCCCCGCCGGCCGTTCAAATCGCCGGTGGTCGAACCCAAATGCGATTCAGGCACCACCACCTCCAGCGAAACCAATGGTTCCAACAGCACGGGCCGCGCCTTAAGCAATGCATCATGAAATGCCATTTTTCCGGCGATCCGAAAGGCAATGTCCTTGGAATCCACGGGATGGCTTTTACCATCGTACACAATCACCCGCACGTCCTGCACCGGATAACCGGCCAGTGGCCCGCGTTCAATTGCGTCGTGTACGCCTTTTTCCACCGAGGCAATGTACTGCACCGGAATGGTACCACCAAACACATCATTCACGAATTCAAAACCATTGCCGCGTTCCAACGGCTCCACCCGCAGGTACACTTCTCCAAACTGGCCCGCGCCGCCCGACTGTTTCTTATGTCGGTAATGCCCTTCGGCACGGATCGCGATGCTTTCGCGATACGCGATGCGCGGCGGGGCGGCGGAAACATCCAGATTAAAGCGGTTCTTCATTTTTTCCAGCATGACGCGCAAATGCAGATCGCCCAGGCCATGAATCACCAGCTCGTGCGTCTGCGGATCGTGCGACGCGCGAAACGTCGGGTCATCCTCCATTAACTTGGAAAGCGCCGCTGAAATTTTTACCTCGTCGCCACGAGATTTCGGCGTAACGGCCACGGAAAACATCGGCGTGGGGTAGCGCGGCAGCACCGGCCGCAGGTTGTTCGCCGCGCCGGGCGCGTGCACCACCGCATCCACATGCAGGTCATCGAGCTTGGCGACTGCCACAATATCGCCGGCATACGCCACCGATGCTTCCGGATGCTCTCTTCCTTCCACTTTCAGGACGTGACCCGCTTTGTGGATGCGCTTTTCCGCCCCATAGACAAAGGCCGTGGACGCCTCCAGCTTGCCTTGAATGATCCGCATCATGCAGAGCTTCCCCACATACGGGTCGCTGGTCACCTTAAACACATGCGCCAACAGCGGAGCATCCGGGTCGGCCGGGAATTCCGCCAGGCCGCCCGCTTCCCCTTTTTCCGTGCCGCCACCCATATGCAATCGCTTGGCCCGACCATTGACCGGCGAAGGCAAATCTTCGGCCACAATATGCAACAGGTCATCCATGCCCGCACCGGTTTTGGCACTGGTAAATAAGATCGGAACCACGTGCCCGGTCGTCATGGCCTGAACAAAGCAGCGGCGGAGTTCCCGCAGGTCAATCGATTCGCCGCCCAGATATTTTTCCATCTGGGTGTCGTCCATCTCCACAACGGATTCCACCATTTCGCGGTGAATTTCCGCCACCGACCCAAAATCGGCTTCACCGGTCTGTTCTTCAAAACAGTCAATCACATCCGCACCGTTACCGCATGGCAGGTTGATGCAGTGAAGTTGCGAGCCCAGACTGCTTTTAATTTGTTCCACCAGCGCCCCGGGATTCCGCACCTGGTCGATCCGGTTGACCACAATCATGCGGGCCAGCCCCATTTCGCCCGCCGCACCGAACAGACGCCGCGTGTTAAATTCCACCCCCTGCACGGCATTAATCACCACCACGGCCGTTTCCACCGCCGACATTGCCGCCAACGCCTGGCCGACAAAATCCGGATAGCCGGGGGTATCGATAAGGTTAATTTCCCGGTTCTTGTAATTGGCGAACATGAGGACCGAATTGGTGGAATGCTTATGCAGCCGCGCTTCGGGTTCAAAATCCGAAATGGTGTTCGCCTCTTCGACGGAACCCATCCGCGTGGTAACGCCGCATCGATGGGCTATGGCCTCGGCCAGTGTGGTTTTGCCGGCACCGGCGTGGCCCAGCAGGACCAGGTTGCGAATTTGCTCCGGCCGGTAACTTGGCAATGGATTCATAAGCGAACTCCTGTCTGGCCGCCCGTTAAACTTTTTTATGCGAATCCATTCTACCAACATCGCGAATTTAGGAAACCCGCGCCAAACAGTGCGGGCAAAGACGCGGTGGCGGTTGATATTTTCGGCTGGGCACCGGCATAGCCCGGAAGATTCCCTTACGCCTTAAAGGCTTGAAACTGCACAAGATCGGCCTTCACATCCGATAAGAAATGAGGGTATAATCCAAGGTACCGATCCTGTCAGGCGAAAAGAAAGGCGTGTGATACAAATGAAATGGAAACTGACGCTGTCATGTCTGTTAGCCGCGCTATCGGTGTCGGCACCGGCGGCAATGGCGGGGAGAAAGGTAATCCCGCCGGTCGCACTTAACCGCAGCGGACAAATGCTTCTGGCGCGTTACAGTTTCACACTGCAAAAACTGCGTAAGCGGATATCGCGGATTTTGCCTGCAATGAATTCCGATGCGATCAAGCGATTTATGGCGGCCTGCCGACTGGAGGCGGCGTGCAAACCGTACCTGGACAGCAACGAATCATATGCACAAGCCGTCAGGCGATGCCAGCGGCTTGCATTGCCTGTTCTGACGGCGGCGGATACTGTTCTATCAGGCGATAAACTTGATGTTCTGTTGATTAAGGCGTCGGTCATTGCGGACGCCACGCCGCGGGGCTTGGCGGCCTTTGGCCAGCAATCCAGGGCTGATGCGGGTCTGATCCATAAGCTCCTGTCCAAGCCCGCGCTGATGCGGCAAATGCAGATGGCGGATGGTGCCCGCGACGGCAATTACGGCCGAACAATGCAAATATATACCGCGATTGAGCATGCAAGCCCCCGCGCACAGAGGGGCATCCTGCAGCGCATGGCCTTGGCAATTGCCCTTTTTCAGAAACCATCGCTGGCGGTTATGAGCGTAAAACCGCGACAATTCCATCCTGTTTTGCGCTTCCTGAACTACCAGAAAGCATACCTTAACGGAGAATTGGCCCCGGCCTTTCCGACTTTCTCCACGTGGGAATGCCGCTTTATCGCCAACGATCCATTTGACAATCATGAGATTGACTGGTTCCGTCAAATGCTCATGAATTATGAGCCCGAATATATTTTCAGTTCGCACTATCTGAATATCGTTCATACCGATGTTGGCTATTGCCACCCGCACTGGGGAATTGTGCCGGGCAGCAAGGCAGCGCAGGTCGTTGCCGGCGGCGGTGAATGCGGTCCACGAGCCTGGTTCGGGCGACTGGCCGAACGCGCCTTCGGCATTCCCACATGGGGTGTTCGCCAGCGCGGTCATGCGGCGCTAAGCCATTGGACGCCCCGTGGCTGGATCACACGGCTGGGCGCGGGTTGGCGCTGGAACTGGTGGGGCCGTCGCAGGGGCCGGGAGTTTTATCGGGAAACGCAGGCCCGGCGTTATCCCCGGACGTATATGAAAGTTCTTCGAGCGCAATGGATAGCCGCCGCACTTGGGGAGCAAAAGCCCGACGGCATGGTGCCGGGCACCGGCGGATTCTGGTATGCCCTGGCCGATAGCGAACAGCGAAAAATTGTGGCGTCCGGCAAGCCCGTTCGGGCATTGGCCACCAACGCCGAGTTGGCTGAAAAATGGGGCTTGACCCTGATGCAAAAAGTCGAAAGCCGGCCCATTGCACCGTCGGCCATGCGCATTGCCGTAAATGCCGACGGCGTCATTCTTATTCCGGCGGTGGCCTGCAGCCGTCCGGTGACACATGCAATCGGCATTCGCATCACCCGAAGTTTTCTTGGCGGAATGCAGATGCACTATTTCCATGTCAGGAAAAGAAAGGCCGCGCCCTTATGTTATGCCGTTGATGTGCCGCACGCAGGCACCTATAACGTAACAGCCAAGGTCGTGACCGTTAAGCCACCACAGCATTTGCTGTTGTTGGTGAATCACGCGGTTAACCCGATTCGCATCAGGGTACCCTGGACGGATGGCATGTGGCAGCGGACCAGGGCGATTGAAATTCATCTGTCCCGCGGGAAAAATGCGCTGCGGTTCATTCAGGCTAAAGGGTTTTTTGCGGTATCGATTAAAGACTTCTCGCTGACACCGGCCAAGCCAGGGAATTAATGCGGAGCATTAAAGTCGGGTGGAACGTAAATTCAACTGGCCTGCCGCAAGCGGAATTTCCATCACATTTGTCCGCCTCGCGGGCCTGTTTGGAATCCGATTGGCCGGGGGCCGATGCGAGACGGTCAATCGCCGGCGCTTCATCAGAATCGCAAAAAGATAAAGGAGTCTTTTATCACCGTCCGACGCCACTTTATAAATCGCTAAACCGCGGGCAATTTGTGCTATAGTATACTACAAGGTTATTCCGATAACCTGTGTAAGAATGGCGTTGGGCGATAACCAGGAGATCAGCGGCATGTGCGGAATCGTGGCCTATGTTGGTAAAAAGCAGGTCAATTCTCTTTTGCTTGAAGGGCTTAAGCGGCTGGAGTACCGCGGTTACGATTCTTCCGGCATATGCATAGGCGGCCCCAGCGGCTTTTTCATTCGCAAGGCCGCTGGACGCATCAGCGTGCTGGAAGCCGCGCTGGACGAGGAAAAAAATGTCCCGCAGGGGCACATTGGAATGGCCCACACGCGCTGGGCGACCCACGGCGCGCCAACCGAATGCAACGCCCACCCCCACACAGATGACAAGGGCACGGTTGCCCTGGTCCACAATGGTATTATTGAAAATTATTCCGCCATTAAACAATTCCTTCAAGAAAAAGGCCACACATTCAGCACACAGACGGATACCGAAGTACTGGCCATGTTGATCGGGCACTTTTACCAGGGAAACCTTCTAAAGGCGGTACAGGCTGCACTGCATGAAATTCGCGGCACCTACGGCATTGCGGTTATGGCCAGGGATGAACCAGACCATCTGGTGGTCGCCCGCCGCGGGTCGCCGCTGATTATCGGCGTCGGCAAGGATGAATACATTGTCGCCTCTGACGCGGCGGCTATTGTGGAACATACCACGCAGGTGGTTTATCTGAATGACAATGAAATGGCGTTGCTTACGCCCAAGTCGTTCACCACCACCACCATTGACGATATTCCGGTTACCAAAAGTGTGAACGAAGTCGAGTTTTCACTTCAGCAGATTGAACTTGGCGGATTTACCCATTTCATGCTTAAGGAAATTTTTGAACAGCCCGAAGCCATCGCCAATTGCCTGCGCGGCCGGGTGGATAAAAACGAAGGACGCGTCGTGCTTGGCGGAATTTCGCAGCTTAGTCGCGATATTGTGCGGGCCCGCCGCATTATCATCACCGGCTGCGGCACGGCATGGCACGCGGGGCTGGTGGGGGAATTTCTTTTTGAAGAGCTGGCTAAAATTCCCACAGAAGTCGAATACGCCAGCGAATTCCGGTACCGCAACCCGATTATTGAAGATGGCACCATTGTGCTGGCCATCAGCCAGTCCGGCGAAACCGCCGACACGCTGGCCGCCCTGCGCGAAGCCAAAGACCGCGGTGCCATGAGCCTGGGTATTGTCAACGTTGTCGGCAGCACCATAGCACGGGAAACGGACGCCGGAATTTATCTGCACGTGGGACCGGAAATCGGCGTTGCGAGCACAAAGGCTTTCTGCGGACAAATTGTTGTGGAAATTCTGCTGGCGCTGTCCATCGCCCGCCGGAAATATATGTCGCAGTCGGTGCTTGATCAATTTCTGGCCGCCCTTGAACGTATTCCCGAACAGATGCGGTCTGTGCTGGAGCAAAGCGAACAGATTCGCGATGTAACCACCCAATACTGCCATCGGGAAAACTGGCTTTTTTTAGGCCGTGGATTCAATTATCCCGTCGCCCTGGAAGGAGCTTTGAAGCTTAAGGAAATCAGCTACATTCATGCTGAAGGTCTGCCCGCCGCCGAAATGAAGCATGGCCCCATCGCCCTTATCAACCCCGGAATGCCCGCCGTGTTCATCGCCACGCGCGGCACGCAATATGAAAAACTCCTGGGCAATATTCAGGAAGTCAAGGCTCGCGGCGGCCGCATTATTGCCGTGGCTTCCGAAGGCGATGAACACATCCGCACCGTCGCCGACCATGTCTTTACCGTGCCCGATACCATTGAACCGCTTCAGCCACTGCTGACGGTTATGCCGCTGCAACTGCTGGCCTACCACGCCGCGGTCGCCCGTGGCTGCAATGTGGACAAACCGCGCAACCTGGCCAAAAGCGTAACCGTGGAATAATTCCACTTCCCACCCCAAAAAAACAATTGGATGCGGCATGAAGCCCCGGGCATTCTGGTTCCGCGGCCACGCCGCGTGGCCCGCCAAACAGGGGGTCTACACAAAGGGTGTAGCCGGGTGCGGATTTTACATCATGATCGCCACGGACGATATTGCATTTCCCATGGAATGCACGGCACCGTTACATGGCACCCGTTTAGCGTGCCCGCCGGGCAGGCAGCGTCGCCGCCGCCGCCGCGTTTGTGATTGCGTCCGCCGGTTAATCCAACCCCGAACGCCCGCCCGGCCGAAAATTTTGGCGGCCTTGTATTTTTGCTCTAATTCGGATACTTTGGAGGGTTCAGATTCCGGGGGCATAGCTCAGTTGGGAGAGCGTCTCGATGGCATCGAGAAGGTCAGGGGTTCGAGTCCCCTTGCCTCCATTGGAATGAAAGGTCGGCCGCGATATGAAGCGCCGGCCTTTTTATTTTTCCCGTCCGGCATTCACCGACCTCGTCCTGAATTGCCTGGGTTTGGCTCGCGATTTTCCGGTTTCAGCCAAATATTTCTTAGGAATCGCGGCGGCCGCAAAACGACCGACCTTAGTCCGACAATGGGCACCGGAAGAATGCAATTGAAACCGAACTGGCGAATTTCTTTCAAATTCCATCCAAATGTTGATAATTGAATTTCACAGGCACCCACCGTTTGCGTTTTGCGCAAGCCGTTCTGTGTGAAACCAGGTGCCTGGTCGGCTGGGTTTTTCAGGAAATTGCCGCCGCAAACCATTGGCGGCCTCCGGGACCGGGCCGACCAGAGGAGATCGCCATGCCCAAAAAACTTGTGCTTCTTGGCGGCGGTCATGCCCATCTTCATGTGCTGGCGCATCTTTCCGATTACCTGACGACTGATATTCAGGTTACGCTGATTTCGCCGCGGACATTCTGGTATTCGGGCATGGGGCCGGGAATGCTGGGCGGATTTTACAGCCGCGCGGATGCAACCGTGGATATGGAAAAGCTTGTATCCCGCGCCGGTGCGGACTTCATTGACGCAATGGCGGAAAGTTTCGACCCGCCGGCCGGACGGGTGCGTTTAACGGACGGCCGAACCGTCCATTTTGACGTTCTTTCGCTGAATCTGGGTAGCGGCATAAATCAGCGGGCCATCCCCGGGTACGAATATGCCACCACGGTTAAACCGGTTTCCAATCTCCACCGTCTCCATGAACAATTGGATATGGTGCGGCCCAAACAGCTTTCGGTGGTGGTCATTGGAGGCGGTCTGGCGGGCATTGAAATTGCGGGCAACCTGGCCATGCTGCTGACCCGTATAAAGACCGACTGGAACTGTATTCTGCTGGCGGGCAGGCGCGGTTTGGCCGCCGGCCTTCCACAACGTTTCGTAAGACAGGCCGAACGGGAACTTACGCGACTGGGCGTAACCGTTATGGCGGAAGTCAGCGCGATTGATATATCTCCGGAAAGTGTTCTGCTGGACAGCGATGAAAGACTTGAATCACAATTAACCATACTGGCGACCGGCGTTCAACCGCCGGAAATAGTCGCCGACTCCGGCGTTACAGTGGATTCAGATGGCGCGATGGTGGTGACCCCGACACTGCAAAGCGTTTCCCATCCGAATATTTTCGGCGGTGGCGACTGTATCAGCCTGATGGGCCGGAATCTGGCCAGGACAGGCGTTTATGCCGTGCGCCAGGGACCGATTCTGCGGCATAATTTACGGGCATTTTTTGCGGGCACCCCCATGCGGCATTTCCGGCCGCAAAAACAGTTCCTGCTTATCGCGAATTTAGGCAATCAGCGAGCGCTGGGAAGCTGGCGGGGCTTCACATTTGGCGGGAAAAAAACGCTGTGGCTCAAGCAATACCTGGATCGCAAATTCATGGCGGGCTATCAGGGATCAGGTTAATCCGGTTCGCAAATTCCAGCCGATGGCCGCGGCATGTGTCAATGCGATTGGCATGATTTAATTGCGTAAATTCCAGTTATTCAACAATCAAACGCAAGGTATAGTTGACAATTCAAATCGAAATACTGTATGTTGTGGGTGTTGTCGGTCTACACGGCTTATAAGATTGTTCGCAATCCAAAAAAGCGGCGTGTGGCGCAAAAGGGAACCTGGTGAAAATCCGGGACTGCCCCGCAGCGGTAAACGGGAACGACCGC
>JAJZEY010000154.1 GCA_021805585.1 Planctomycetota bacterium | reverse complement strand
AGACGCTCCAATCGGGTGATCCGCTGAACGTCCCCGTTTGCCGGTCCCGCCGGCTCGGTCGTTTACCGCACGCGACCGGAAGCGGGAGAGTCTAATTAATGACCCGCGCGATTTTTCCACCGGGTCACCTGGGCATGATACACACGCAGCGCCGGCCCATGGGCAATCTTCAGCGTGCAATGCGCCAGCACGACGTTTCCGGCGTTGACGATTTTCATGCCGCTAAGGGCCGCAATCGACACGTTCTTCAGATACACCCCGCGAATCGGCATTTCCGGCACGCCAATCATTTCACCCGCCATTCGGCCACCGGTTGCCTGAACATTATTAATGTCAATATTCCGCCAGATCGGCGTGCGGTTGGTAACCGGCAAGGGCTGGTCATTCTGGGCGTCTTTCGGAACTCTTAAATAATAGCTGACAATCTGTATCGGCATTTTCACATCCGTCATCTTCAGATGCGAATAAAACAGGTCGCGCACCACTCCACCCCGATGCCGGTTGGATTTCAGCCGAATGCCCGCATCGGTCCGGTTAAACAGGCAATGCGCGACCGTTAAATTTCGCAGTCCGCCATAGGTGACCGATCCCACGGACATGCCATGGCCATGGTCGAACGTGCAATTCCGAATCAGAAAATTTTCGCAGGAGGGCCGCTGCCAGGTCGCCTTACCGGCGGCCTTGATGGCAATACAATCGTCGCCTTCATTGAATCGACAATGGGTAATCAGATAGTTCCAGCCGGAGGGATCAATGCCATCGGTGTTGGGTGAACCTTGCGGAGCCAGAATGGTAATGCCGGAAATGACCACATCCCGGCATTCTTGTGGAAAAAGATGGAAGCTGGGCGAATTTTTTAGCGTCACATCCGAAACAAGCACGCGGCGGCAATGGCTTAATACCACCATCTGCGGGCGGTGCACGGGTACCGGCGTGGGTACCGAGCGTTGCCGTTTGTCCGCCCGGGCGATCCGCCACCAGGGTTGCCCCTGGCCATTCAGCACGCCGTGGCCGGTAAGCGCAATATCATGGGCATCGGTCGCCCCCAGACATGGCGCGTAGCCATTCGGTGGTCTGGCGTAATCGGTCGGATTTGTCGTAAAAAGAAGCGTGCATCCCTTTTTCAGATGCAGATTGGTGCGGCTGTAAAGCGTCAGCGGACCGGTGACATATTTTCCCGGACCGATGACCACTTCACCGCCACCGGCCTGATGGCAGATATCCAGCACATGCTGAATCCGATCGGTCTGCGGCTTGTTTGAATCGGGCTTCAGATGATAATCCGCCGTTGCAAACTCCTGGGTCGGAATCCGCGGACCGCTGACCTTCAGAATTTCAGGCAGCAGGGTCTGTTGCACGCGCTTTTCCGGATTCCATCCATCTTTTCCGGCCAACACCTTGGGCACGGTCAGACGGGCGGCCTGGGCGGAAGTCAAAATGCGCGTCCAGGACGCAATTTTTCCAGGGTGCCAGCCTGGTCCGCGATTGGCGTATTGTGCGTAGCGAACGGTCTTTTTATCTATAGGATTGTGGTGCCAGGTGATCCACGCACTTGGCGAAATGCCCGCCGGCAAAAAGGTGTGCATGAACACCACATGGGCGTATTGCCGCCAGGGCCGCCCCAGCACCACGCGGCCCGGCCGGGTAAGGGTATCTAGCTTGCAATGGTTAAACACAAATCCGTTGGCCGCGCCCCGAGGTGTGCGCGCTGCGGTAATAAAACCGTGGCCGAGGCAGTGAATCAGGCAATGATTAAAATAATCCGTTCCGGCACCAAAAATAAAATCAGTCGCGCCCGAAATCGTACAATTCTCAAAATATTGCCGGTTTTTGGCCACCAGAACGGTATCCTGCCAGCCGATGAAGCGGCAATGAAAAAACACGCAACGGTCGGCATCCACACGCAGCGCCAACGCCTGCCCGGTATCGCCGGCGGAATTGACCATGGTAATATTGGCCGCCGAAAAACCCTTGGCGCGAATCCAGACCGTGGGTGTGGCAAACGTGCCGATCGGTTGGCCGTTGGCACCCTTCTGATTCGCATTCAATGAAAACGTCAGGATCGTATGACGGGCCTGACCATCTTCTCCCAGAAAAGTCACCGCCAGCAAATGCGGCCCCACCACCACGCGCTGCCGGTAAACCCCCGGCTTAATGAAAACCACCACCGGCACTTTTGTGCCCGCTTTAATGGAATCCACCGCACCCTGCACCGACCGGAATTGGCCGGAACCATTTGCCGCCACGGTCAGCCATTGGACGGCATGGGCACCGGCATTTCCGGCACTTAGAACCAGCAGCATAAGCCAGGCTGCGGCGCGCCCGGCGACCGCCCAGGGGAATCGATTTCGGAAAGCGGCAATCATAGGGAACTCCTGCCACGGTTACAGCACAACGGCAACGCAATTGCCGCGGCGGATTTTACGGTTTTCCTGACCAGTCACCGCGTCCAAGAATATGTCGGACGGTCATTTTGCCGGCCGCCGCCGCGGAGAGCTGATGCGACCAGGTTACACGATTTTTAACGTTGGCTCCCGGTCCAGTGGAATGATATTCCGCAAATCGGGCGGTTTTGAAATATTTGGTTCCCTTCCAGTTGCGCCAGCCGGCCGGAGAGATGGCCGCCGACAGGTGGCAATTCACCCAGAGCGTGCTTCCATAAGCGCGCCAGGGGCGGCCAAGGTACACGCTGCCCGGGGCGACCATTTTTCCGCTTGTAACGTGGCAATGTAAAAACACCAAGCCGCAGGGCTGGTCTTGCGGCGTGGCCGGTGCCGTCAGACAGGTTCCCGGAATGGTGCTGACGGTTCGAATATTGCAATGATCAAAAAGCGCAGTCGATTTACCAAAAATAAAGTCAATAGCGCCTTGAATCAGGCAATTTTGCAGATAAATTTTCGCGCCGGGATTATGCACATAAAGTGTATCCTGCCAGGAAATGAACCGGCAATGGCGGAATTCGACCGGTCCGTCGCCTGTGCGAACCGCCACCGCCTGACTTCCCTTCCCGTAGGAATTCACAAAGCTCAATCCGGCGGCGGTAATATGCCTTCCCAGAATGGTGACGGTCGCCGTATGAAAAGTTCCCAGCGGTTTGCCGCCGGGGCCTTTTTCCCGGGCACCAAGATTGAACGTGATAATCGTCCTTTTGGCACCGGCACCGACGAGCGTCAGATGCCGCATGCGGGCCGGCACCAGCACCAGTTCATGATATGTACCGGCCGCGATTTTAATTTCCACAGGACGGCCATGAAACTTCGCGGCGGCATTCACGGCATCCTGCACATGATGGAAATGCCCACTTTTCAGGCCAACGGTAAGCACCACCGGCCGGCTGGCGGCCCGTGCCGCAAGGCCGGTGGGCAGTCCAATGAGCAGGGCGACGGCAAAAATAGAATACTTTAATTGTGGGACAGGGAACATAAAACAAGCACTCCAAATGGAATAAGGGTCGGACCAGCCGCCCGATTCAGGGTATCAGGGTAGCGGTGCGCCGGTTTGAAAATTGATTCCACGGATCCGGGCCTGGAACGCGATAATCGCCGGCCCATGAGCCGCGGAAATGGTGGACCGGACAAACCGCACCGTGCGGGCGTTGATAATTGTAAAGCCGCGATTGGCTTGAATGTGCACATTATTAAACACAATATCCGATGCGGGAAACCGCGCCAGGGCGGAAATTCTGCCGGCATGGACGGCGTTTGTCGCGGTGATATTGCGGAACAGCACATGCTTCCAGACAGGTAAATGCCGCAGCGTGTGCAAGGCCGGAATTTGCGAAGGAAACTTCGGCTTTTTGGGATAAAAGCTGTTAATGAAAAAGGGCAGTCGCACATGGGTCATTTTTAAATTCTCATATACCAGGTTTTCGGTCAGGCCGCCGTAGCCCGGACCGGCCTTCAGGCGAATGCCCCGGTGGGTATGGTCGAAGGTGCAGTTCCGCACCACCACATAGCGCAGGCAGCCGTTGGTTTGTCCGCCCACCGACATGCCATGCCCATGCCGGAACACGCAATGGGTAACAAGAAAATTTTCACAGGAGGGATGCGTGGGCGTGCCATTGCGGGCGCCGGCCTTAATGGCAATGCAGTCATCCCCTTCATCAAATGTGCAACCGGTAATGTAATAGTTGTAGCCGGAAGGATCCAAGGCATCGGTATTCTCCGCGGTGGGCGGGGCGGTAATGGTGACATTCCGTATGACCACATCATGGCATCCGCCCGGCACCAGGTGAAACATGGGGGAATTTTCCAGGTGCACATCCGCCACCAGCAGGCGTGTGCAATCCGTGATGCGCACCAGCATGGGCCGGTGCGGCAGTTTGGGTGGATGTTTATGGCCCTTCAACTTGCGATACAGCGGCCACCAGGCCTGACCCTGTCCGTCAATTGTTCCATGGCCGGTAATCGCCAGATCGTGACAACGATATGCCGAAATGCAATCCTGGTAACCCGGATGGGCACGGCCGTTGATTTTATGCCGCGGTATAAAGGCCTGAAAATTTCTGGTCATCAGCAGCAGGGCACCTTTGGCCAGGTGCAGATTCATGTCACTTCCCAGCACAATCGGCCCGGTAAGGAACCGCCCGGAGGGTATCAGCACTTCGCCGCCACCGGCTTTTTCGCAGGCGTTTATAGTCGTCTGAATGGCTTGCGTGCAAAGCGTGTGGCCGCCGGAGCGGGCACCGTAGCCGGTGATATTGAACACGCGGTGGCTGAGGCGCGGCAGGTCCTGATGTGCCATGGTATGGATGGACCGCTCCATCGGTTTTACCCAGGCGGGGAGTGCCCCGAATGCTGGAATTGGCACCATACCGGCAAGCAGAATAACGAAAAGCCGCAAGCGGCCCGGATAACCTGTCATTCGATATACCTTTCAAAAAAAACGTATATTTATTTATCACGGTGCCTTTTTCGCATCGTGCACTAAAATCGCACAATGCCGCAACCGCACCTGCGCATTGACCACCTGCAGCGGCCGCCCGGCGACAATCCTCGAATCCTGAATAACCAGGTCCGCGATCGGCGCGGCGGGTCGCCCGACCACAAAACCGGCGGTTTTTGCGCCCGTGGCGATCAGATGGCGGATGCGGATATGCCGCCATTGTGGTGCGCCCGGATGGTTGGGAAACGGACCGGTCGCCCAGGCACGGCGTGGAATTTTATAAGCCCAGGGCGACGTATCGTTGTAATAGCTGCTGATCAGGATTGGTATAAGCACGCCGTTCATGCGCAGGTCGGAATAGTTTAAATGATCGGCCAGACCGCCATTGCGGCCGTCGGCCTTCATGCGAATACCCGCCTGCGTGCCTTGAAAAAGACAATGCCGCACAGTCAGGTTGTCCACACCGCCGCTGGTGCCGCTGCCGATGGACACACCGTGGCCATGCAGAAAGGTGCAATGTGTGATCAGAATATTTTCCACCGCCGATGAAATCCAATGCGGCCTTCCGCCGGCTTTCACGGCTATGCAATCATCGCCTTCATCAAACGTGCAGCCGGAAATAAGGTAGTTGCGACCGGAAGGATCCATGCCATCGGTATTGGGGGAATGCGGATCGGCCAGAACATGAATTCCGCGCACCACAACATCCTGGCACTGGTGCGGCACCAGGTTGCACATGGGGGAATTTAACAGTGTCACATTGCTTACCAGAACATGGCGGCAATCGGCCATAAAAATAAGATAAGGACGGTGCGGAAGCCGATTGGCAGCCGGTGATGGCGGCCCGCCCGGTCCGGTCTTGCGGTAAAGTTTCCACCATCGCCCACCCTGTCCGTCCAAAACGCCGTGGCCGGTGACGGCAATATCTGTCTGGTCAATGGCGGTGATGCAGTGCTGGTACCAGTGCCGATGGACGGCATATGCGGACCGCCTGTTGGTAAACGCAAGCACCGCGCCGCGCGACAGATGCAGATTTACTCCGCCTGCCAGGGTCAACGGTCCGGTGACAAACCGTCCTTTTGGAATCAGAACTTCGCCGCCGCCCGCGGCCGCCATCCGATCAATTGCCTGCTGGATCCTAGGGGTGCAAAGCGCGCGGCCATCGGCACGTGCTCCAAGGGAGATGATATTGCAGACGCGGTGGCCAAAGCGCGGAGTGGTCAACCGCAAAAAGGCGGGAATCAGGTGGTCCTGCGCCAATCGGCGCGGCTGCCAATGGGTCGTGCCACCCAATACTCGCCTCACCGTGAAGGATCGGGCACCGCGGATGGAAAGCCGCCGCGTCCAGGCCGCGCGGTCAGGGGACCAGGCCCCCGGTCCGGCGGACCGATATTCAGCAAAATGCACGGTCTTTTGTTCCAGCGGATTGTGGTGCCAGGTAATCCAGCCGCGCGGCTGGACCGCGGCACTCATCCAGGTTCGGAGAAAGGCGACCTTGGCATAAGGCCCCCATGGCCGCCCGAGCAACACGGTCGCGGTGCCGGCGGAGGCAGTAATTTTGCACCGGTTAAACACCAGCCCGTACCGCTGCCCGGCCGGCGTTTTGGCCGCCGTGATAAATCCACGCCCCAGGCAGTGAATGCGGCAGCGTTCGAACCACGCGGTGCCGGCACCGAAAATAAAATCGGTGGTGCCGGAAATCCGACAGTCTTCGAAATAATCGCGGCCATGATTAATCAGCAGTGTGTCCTGCCAACTTTGGAAACGGCAATGATAAAATAGATTGCGACTGCCATCCATGCGAACAGCCAACGCCTGTCCATTCAGGCGGTTATACCCCGGTCCGCCCTGGCCGCCAAAGTTGGCAAAGGTGATATTAATCGCGGAAAAATTATCCGATTCCACACGCAGGGTTGCGGTTCGCCACATGCCCACGGGTTGTTGACGGACGTTTTTGTCATAGGCAATCCGGGCCGCGGCGACAATTGTATTGGCCGGATTTTCTCCGATCAGTTCCATGGGCGGGGCATTGGCCGGAATACACAGGCGCTCATGATAAATGCCCGGCTTGATGAAAATTTCGATCGGTCGGGCGGCGGACCGGGTTCTCGACCGGGATATCGCCAACGCCCGGGCAATGGCGGCACCAATGGTGTGCAACGCACCGCGCTGGTTTGGCGAAACAATGAGCAGCACCGTGTTTGCCGGCGGCCCCCGCAACGCCTGCGCGCCCGCCGGTTGCAGGGGGATGAGCATACCCATAAACAATGCGCACAGGCCGGTCAGGTTAACCAGTTGTTGTGCGCAGGGTCGCGGCATGGAGGCTCCGTCAATCAGTGAATCGTCGCGGTCGTTTAATCGCATTGCGGTTCCATATCGCGCCGCCGGCGCGGAATCACGTGGCTGACCCAACCGTTTATGGCGGTGCAAGCCGGCATGGATCGGCCCGGCGCACGAACCATCATTGGTGCGGGTGCAATGGTTCTTGTCAGTTGCGGCCCGCCAGCAACTTTGCCGCCGGCCGCGGATTCCAACCGTCGCTTCCGGAAAGCACATGGCCCACGGAAAATGCTCGGGCCGAGCCGGGCTTTAATTGGCCTATCCAGCCGGGAAGCGCGCCGGCACCCTTGCCGGAATCGCGATATTCAATAAAACGGGCCGTTTCAGGATTCTTTTTGTCATTCCAATGCATCCAGCGGGCCGGGTTGAGTGCGGCCGGCATTTGGCAATGCAGCCAGGCAACCGCGGCATAAGGGCCCCAGGGCCGGCCGAGCCAGGTATGGCCGTTGCCTGCAAGCGACCGCACCACGCAATGCGAGAAAACAAAACCATAGGGCGTATTTTGCGGCGTGCGCGCCGCCGTGATGCAGCCGTAACCCAGGGCGGTGATTCGGCAACGATTGAAAAACGCGGTCGCATTGCCAAAAATAAAGTCCACCGCGCCCAGAATATGACAATGGTCGAAATATTGCCGGTTTTTGTTGAGCAGAATTGTGTCCTGCCAACCCAGAAAGCGGCATCGGTAAAAAATAGCTTTATCGCCATCCACCCGAATCGCCAATGCCTGACCGTTGTAGCCATTGCCCGAAAGTCCGGCATCATTGGCGAAAGTAATATGTGCAGCGGAGAAATTGTTCGCCCGCACCCATACGCTGGCGGTGCCGAACGTGCCCAATTCCCGGCCATCAGGACCTTTGTCATGCGCGATCAATGAATAGACCAGCACCGTATCCCGCGCATTGGTTCCCCGCAGGGTAAGCGGTGGAAGGTGTCGTGGGATAATCAGATGTTCATGATAGATCCCCGGCCGGATGACGATGGTCACCGGCGATTTGCTGTTTTTTGGAATCGCGGCGATTGCGGCGGAAACCGTGGTAAATCGCCCCTTCTGACGATGCGGAGAAACGATCAGTTCCACCGTTGGTGCC
>JAJZEY010000324.1 GCA_021805585.1 Planctomycetota bacterium | reverse complement strand
CTGTCAGCAGTAGGGGGTTATCGGTCGATATATAAAACGCATGGCCGCGAAGGTTCAACGGCGGAGAGGCGGGTAGGGTTGTATGGGCCGGGCAAATTGGTAATATGGGGGTGGTTTACGAACGAACGTGGCTTCGTTCGCAAATGCGGGTTTATTCATCATGCAGGCCCTGTTTAACCGACGATGGTTGAAGGCCTTGTTTTTGGAAACGCTTCAATATGGCAAACCAATCGGGAAATGGCGGCTCTGGAACCGGAAACAACTCGGGCGGTTCGCCCACCAGCGGCGGATTCCGGGGCCGCAAGGTCACGCAGTGCAGTTTTTGCGGAAAATCAAGCCGTGATGTCGGCCTTATGGTGGAGGGTCCCAACGATATTTATATCTGTTCAAATTGTTCCGAACTTTGCCAGAATATTTACAAACAGGAAAAACGCAAGGTTACCGCAACGCGACCCACCATCGGACAGATTCCCCCGCCGCGTCAGCTCAAGGAATTCATGGACCAATATGTGATCGGCCAGGATGTGGCTAAACGGGCCTTGTCCGTGGCGGTTCACAACCATTACAAGCGGCTGGCCCATGCCGATGGTCGCGCAGCCGACGATGTGGAAATTGACAAGTCCAATGTGCTGCTTATCGGCCCAACGGGATCGGGGAAAACGCTTCTGGCCCGCACGCTGGCGCGTTGCCTGAATGTGCCATTCGCCATTGGGGATGCCACCACCCTGACCGAAGCCGGCTATGTCGGTGAAGATGTTGAAAATCTGCTGCTGAAACTTCTGCAAAACGCGGATTTTGATCTTGAATCGGCACAGCGCGGAATTATCTATATTGATGAAATTGACAAAATCGGCAAAACCAGCATGAACGTGTCCATCACCCGCGACGTTTCCGGTGAGGGTGTCCAGCAGGCTCTTTTGAAAATGCTGGAAGGAACCATGGCCAACGTGCCGCCACAGGGCGGTCGCAAGCATCCTGAACAGCAATATATACAGTTGGATACCACCCATATTCTGTTTATCTGTGGAGGCACTTTTGTCGGCCTGGATCAACTGATTGCCAAACGGCTGGGCCGGCAGTTGATCGGCTTTAATTCCGAAGTCAGCGGGCCCATTCAGGCCAATGCCGAGCAAAAGACGCGATTCCTCAAGCAGGTCACGCCTGATGATCTGATTGAATATGGCATGATACCCGAATTTGTCGGCCGCCTGCCCATTATCGCTCCGCTGAATGTGCTTAGCGAAGAAGCAATGATTCAAATACTAACCGAGCCGCGAAACGCCCTGATTAAGCAATACAAGAAGTTTTTCCAGTTGGAAAATTGCGAACTGGCATTCACCGAAGGAGCACTGCGGCTGGTGGCCCAAAAAGCCCTCAAGCGCGATACCGGTGCCCGGGCGCTGCGAAGTGTCATGGAAGAATTAATGCTGGACCTGATGTACCACCTGCCGGACCAGCAGAACCGTGGCCTGTTTACCATCACCGAGGAAGTGGTTCGTGGCGAAGTGCGCCTTTTTGACACCAAACCCATGCCGTTGAAGGAAAGCGCCTGAACTCGCGGCGTTAAGTTGGGCCAATTGTCCGGCGGATTCAGGGGATGACGCATGACCGCCGCAACTGAACCCTCTTCCGGGGTTCCACTGGATGCCGATAAGGCACTGTCAATCGGGTTGTGGGTGGAGCCGCGACAGATTCCGGATGATATTTCCTTTATCCATCACCTGGCGCTGGGGTTGAAAAGCGAAGGTCATTGCGTCTGTCTGTTTGCCGGCTCGCAGCACACCGACGAAGAACTTGGAATGTTTGCGGTTCCGGTCGTTCGCGTGGATCAGTCGCCGCCGCACTGGCATGACTTTCTGTTTCGCGGCACTGGGCCAAACCCATTCCGAACCGATGCCGGCCGCTCCACTTCCATTCAAACCCTGCTAAGCGCATGCCGATCCCAGGAGTTGCAGGTGGTCATTCTTTTCGGGCCGACGGCAACGGCATTGCCCGGCTTTGCGGAACTCTCGCGGAATATCCCGGTTTTATACTGGTGCTGGGACCGTGCCGAGGCACGCGATCGACTGGTCGGCGAGGCGGAATTTTTCGGATTTCTGGCGGCCTCGGAACCGCTCCAAAACGGCCTGAAATCCAGGTCTGGTGTCGCAGCCGACATATTGCGTCCGGGTGCATTTTTGTCCGCACCCGAAGCGCGCCAACGCCCGGGCCAGTCGCCCTGCTTTGTCTGCCTGGATTCGCTGGCGGGTCTGCCCGATTTTTCCAACCTTTTGCATGCCTGCCGCGATGTGGCCGATGCCATGCACGACTTTCTTCTTTTTCTCTACGATTCCGGCCCGGACAAACATGCCATCTGGAAACTTACCCAACGCCTGGAACTGCTGGACAGAGTCAGTTTTGTGCCCTATCGAAATGACTGCGAATCACTGCTGCTGCACGGCGATTTTTATCTTCAGGCGGTGGAATCATCGCGGTTGAATTATATAGTCCTGCAGGCCATGGCTCGCGGTATGCCGGTCTTGTGCCGCCCCAGCGAGGCCGCGGATTTTTGTATGAATGATCAGACCTGCCGGATTATTGCCCGCGGCTCGCGTGAGGAATGGCGCGACGCGATGATTGGGGCTTTGACTCAAACCGAACGCTTGCGACATATGAGCCACGCCGCATTGCAGCGCCTGCGCCAGCACCATTCCATGTCCGACATGCTGGCACGGCTTATTGGTTACTGTCGCAGAGCGGTTGCCGAGCCGATTCCATTTCCCAAGCCGGGTGCGGTCGGCCCTTGAATCAGGACTTAAATACCATGAATGTGTCAATAGAAACCGTAACCGAATTCAGTCTCCCCCGTGTATTACCGCTGATCGCTGACTATCAGCATTTTTACCGCGCGGTGCCCGACGCTCATAAGAATCGCGAACATTTCGGAAGCATTGTGCGAAAACCGGCCTGCGGAATCATCTTTCTGGCCTGTGACCAGACTCATCAGCCTGCCGGCTTCGCCACACTGTACTTCCCTTTTTCATCGGTGCGGGCGATGGCTATCTGCCTGATGAATGATCTTTACACTTTGCCGGCGTTTCGTGGACAGGGTGTCGGGCGGGCATTGATCAACCACTGCCGGACTTGGGCGTGTGAACATGGGTACCCTGAACTTGTCTGGAACACGGAACAGGCCAACATTACCGCACAGGCACTATACGGTTCCACCGGAGCCGGCCGCACCGCCTGGTTTGAATACCGGTGGTCCACAGCATGAAGACGGCATTTCGGACTTTCGGCAAACAATTTGTTACCGTGACCTTTGCGGAAAATTTTTAGTGCGATTGCGTTGGCTCCCGCTGCGCCCTACATTCAACTTCTGGCACCGGATTGCCATTTTCCTATTTAATTAGTAGGAGTACGCTTGCTTTTGTTGCAGTTAATTGCTTATAATGCTTAACGTTGATGCTTTTGAATTACCTATCTAATAAATAGGAATTCAACTTTAAGGGTTGCTGGAGTAATCTTATGTCCGCTGAAACAGGTACCATTACCGCCGCCGATGGCCGCAAATTGAACAAGGTAGAGGCGATTAAACTGGCCAAAGATGGCCTGGATGTCTGGGAGAATATTTTTGCCTATGCCCGCGCGGATGTCACCGAGCCGCTGGAATCGCTTCTAAGTCCCAAAGACCTGGAAACATATCACCAGCATATTCCAAATTCCAGCGATCCGGCGGTTCGCTTAAGTGCGGCTCGCCGCGCAAAAATTTCCGAAGAGGATTTTGTCCGTGTCCGCTGGTTTGGCTGCTATCAGCAATTGCCGAACCTCTGCCATTTTATGCTGCGCATCCGTATTCCCAACGGTTTCCTTACCGCCCGGCAACTTGCGGTGGTTGCGGATATGACCCGCCAATATGGCCGCGGCTTTGCCGATATTACCACCCGCCAGTGCTTTCAGCTGCACTGGCTTACGATTGAAGCTCTGGCCGATATTCTCCCCCGGCTGGAAAAAGTCGGTCTGGTCAGTAAATTCGCCTGCGGTGACACGCCACGCAACGTCGTCGGCTGTCCGCTTGCCGGATATTTAAGTGCGGAAATTATTGACGCCTCCGCCGTGGTGGAACAAACCAACGAGATGTTCCTGCTTGGCGACCGTGAATTCAGCAATCTGCCGCGGAAATTCAAATCCGCCATCGCCGGTTGCCATCTGCATTGCCATCAGCCGCAGATCAACGATATCGGCCTGTTTGGCGTGCGCCGCATCAACCCGTCAACCGGACATGAGGAATCCGGCTATGGACTGACGGTTGGCGGCGGACTTTCCAGCCAGCCGTACATTGGTCAGGGACTTCGCGTTTTTATTCGACCCCAGCAGGTTGCCGCCGTCAGCCGCGGAATCGCTCATATTTTCCGCGATCATGGCTATCGGGAAAAGCGCACCCGCGCCCGCATGAAGTATCTGGTTGCGGATTGGGGCTGGGAAAAATTCCGCGATTATCTGGAAGCGGATATCGGCTTTAAGTTGGAACATGATGACAATATTGTGGCTCCGGAATATGCACCGCATACCGATCATCTGGGTTCGGGCCTGCAAAAGCAGCCCGGCCTGGCGTACATTGGCGTGCCGATTGAACGCGGGCGGATTACCGCCGAACAGATGGCACTGGCCGCACAACTCTCGGAAAAATATGCCGGTGAACAGGCCCGCGTGGCTCTTTCCAACAAGCAGAATCTTCTTTTCCTGAATATTCCGACCAGTTCGGTGAAGGATATGACGCGGGAACTTGATGCCGGCGGACTGGCACCGCACGCTCCCATGTGGCGATCCACGCTTATTTCCTGCACCGGCACACAATTCTGCAATCTGGCAATTGTGGAAACCAAGCAGCGTGCCCATGGAATCTTGAAATATCTGGAGGAAAACGTTGGCATCGATTCGCCTATCATGATCAGCGTGACCGGCTGCCCCAACAGTTGTTCGCAATATCAGATTGCTGACATAGGCCTGATGGGCGTGGTCTGTAATTTTCGTGGAAAGCGCGGCACCGAAGCCTTTCAGATTATGCTTGGTGGCGGACTGGGAATTGACGCTGGTTTTGCCAAACTGGCCCTGAAAAAGGTTCCAGCCGAATATGTTCATAAAGCCATCGGCCAGATTGTAGAGGCGTACAAACAGCATCGCGTGGATGCCGATGAAACCTTCCGTCAGTTTGTGCAGCGGAATACACCGGAACAGTTGGGCCAGTGGCTGACTATTCCGGAAATGGCGGATGTGGCGTAGCCGCCAAGGCGGGCTAACGCAAATCCAGTACTATCGGAAAATGATCGCTGGCGAATCGCGCCATCGGACTTTTTATGACGCGGCAATCAACCACGCGACTGGCCATCGTATTTGGTACAAACAGGTAATCCACCCGCAGCGCAGGGAACGCGGTGGTGAACGTGACATCCCATTCCGCAGGCGTGCGGGTGGTGGTGTGTGCGTCCAGCCAGCCGTTTTCCAGCATTGTTTTCACCACCTGGCGCGGTGCGTTTCCACCTTGGGCCATGATTCGCTGATAATTTTTCGGACTCAGCCGGGCCGTATCCAGCGGCTGATCCGGATGCACCGAATTAAAATCACCGCCGATAATGACCCCCTCCGATTCCGGCGGCCCATTGCGGCCAATATCCAGAATGGCATCCAATTCACGCAGGCGAATGGCTTCATCCGCGGGCGTGGGGTACGGGTGTAGATGCACACACAGCAGGCTGATGGAAAAGGTGGGACCGGCTACCGTCGCCAGCGCCGCGGCGCGGGTAAGCCGCGAATCCAGCGGGCCGAAGTTGATGGCGCGGCAAATGGGAAAGCGGCTCAAAATGCCCACATTCCCACGCGGGTTCCGCGGATTTTGAGCCTGAAATATCTGCATTTCCAGCTTAATCGCCAGCTTTTCGAAAATGGGCGTGTCCCATGTCTCCTGAACCAGAACCACATCCGGATTTTCGGCCCGAATGACTTCGTAAAGGGGATCCAGGCGGCCCATGCCACCTTCAAAAATGTTGTAGCTCATAATTCGCATAGAAGTCCATATCCTTTGCCAAAAGCTATACGACTTTACCGGAATCACGACGCTTTTGCAGCGTCTGCCGCCACCCCTCACGCTTGCGACACAACAAACCCGCCCGTGACACCGCACCATTTGACGGTGCGATGGTGTGCATGTTGCGGCAGGTTTGCCTTAAAATATGCGGAAAAATTTGCCTTTGGACCTATTCGTGACATAGAATGCTGCAGGTGGGTAAGATGGCGCGATCCTATCGCGGCCAGTGCAGTGATTGAAAATGTACGTCTATCCTTTTTTAAAGGAGTGTTTTTATGTCTGATGCAGTGTTAACTGGCGACAGCAAGGCGGCTTCCAGCGGCCTCCACACCGAGGCTCTCAGGCAAAAAGCCGTTGTGGCAGGGCAAGCCGTCAAAGACCTTGCCGGCGAGGCACGACAGGTTGCCGTTACCGGCGCTACCGAACTGGTCGGCCACGCAAAGGATTGGGCCGCGACCGGGAGCGATGCTCTGAAACATCGGGCCGAACATCTGCATGTTTCGACGGTCAGCTACGTGCGGCACAATCCTTACAAAGCCATAGCGATTGCCGCCGGTGTGGGTGTGATGTTGGGAATGATGCTGCGATTTCGCAATGGGCGCGATTGACGAGACCTACCGCGGGTGATTCTTTCGCAGCATCGTGGCTGATCGAAAAGTCGGTCGCTTGATAGGCGCAGCGCCGGGTGGCCCGCCGGCGATTTTCCGCAGCGACAGGCCGCACCCCGGCAGGGCACCAAAAGTCGCAGGTTTTATCAAAGGCGACCCATGCAGGAACCAGCCGGCAACGAAGCATCACCCACCGGTGTCCCAGGTGAAAATCCACCGCGCACCGGCTCCGCAGGCCGCCGCGTGCTCCTCGGAATTCTGGAATTGGTGGAGCTTCAAGCCCGACTTGTCGGCTTAAAAATACTGGCCACGCTTCAGGCATCGGCAATGCGAATGGGGTTGGTCTTTCTGGCGGTGCTTGTGGCGCTGGCCGGCGTGGTCTTCCTGTATCTGGCGGTTTTTCAATCTCTGGATCGCATCATTCCCGCCCGCGATGTTTTTCTGCTTTTTGCGCTGTTTCATTTTATTCTTGCCGGCGGCCTCTGGCTGGCGGCGGGACGAATAACCGATATGGGTTCCCCCACGCGATCACACCGCGACAAATCCACCAATGGAGGACCTAACCGATGACACTTCGCTCTGAAATTAAGTCTATGGAAATTCGCCGCGAGCAACTGCTCGATGAAATCCATGCGGATATGAATCAGGTCGGGCAAAAGCTGCGCGAGTCGGTGGCACCGGCAGCCCTGATGAAAAAGCATCCGATCGGAATATTGGTCACCACGGTTTTAGCGGGTATGGCTTTCGGACGGGGTGCCGGCCGCCGCGGAAGCCGCACCACTTCGACCGTCGGCGAGCCGCCGGGTGAAGCGGCGTCGGCGGGGCCGAAGCGGCCGCTGGCGCGTCTTGTCGATTTTGCGATTCGTAGCGGCGCGGTGGAAATGCTGGCTGCGGTACCCTGGCGCGACCTGCCGGGCATGTTCCGCAGCCAGAAGCATCATCAACCCGGCGATGTATCCGCAGCCTCAGCCGTTTCCGCCGGGCGTTCCGGAGAAGAAAATCCGGAAACGCCCATTAAGTGACTCAACTGAACCGATCAGCCCGGAGGCGTGGCTTCAATTTCTTCCTGCGTGGGCTGGCGTTTGGTGGGAATGATTGACCGTTGGGATTTTCCAGTCGAAAAATCTTCCGCACCGGGATTGCGCAGAGAATCGGTTCCGCGGGCCATTGCCACCACACCGGTGCGGCCAAGTTCCAGAATGCCGTAGGGGCGAACAAGCTCCACAAAGGCTTCAAATTTTTCTTCTTCGCCGGCAATCTGCACAATAATGGAATTGGCACCCACATCCACCACCTGGCCGCGGAAAAGATTGGTCAGTTCAATAATTTCGCCGCGCGTGGTCGGAGTGCTGCGCATTTTCACCAGCATCAGATCCCGTGAAACAAACGGAACATCTTTGTAGTCCCGCACCTTTACCACGGTGACAATTTTGGCCAATTGCTTGCGCACCTGGTCGAGCGTGCGTTCGTCGGCAATGGTCACGATGGTCATGCGCGAAAGATTGGGGTCTTCGGTGCGGCCGACCACCAGCGAATCAATATTAAAACCGCGTGCGGCGAACATTCCCGCAACATGGGCAAGCACGCCGGGTTCGTTCATCACCAGGGCTGTAATCACATGTTTCATAAATAGGCTCCGTTAGTAATCCGGCGGACCGGTTGCTTTTTAAATCACG
>JAJZEY010000582.1 GCA_021805585.1 Planctomycetota bacterium | reverse complement strand
TTTTGGATGTAATTGGCCCGGTTTTTTCGTGCGAATCGCGCAAAGTCGTGTGGAGTCTTTGCGGGCCGGCCTGCTTAAGACCCGTCCGATGGACCGGCCGATTTACGACCCCACTCTGCCCGGCGGAGGGCAACGTTGAAGATTCAGGCGATTTATTCGCACCTTAATGGTCATGAGCATATTTTGGTTCACAAGCCGGCGTTGTGGAACGAAATTGAAGCGGCCATCACGGGTATTGACGCGGAGAAATGCCGTACAAAAATCTCCCGTGAGAAAACCAGGCGAGGCCAAACGCTATACAGTCCGGTTGATATGAATAGCGCTTTCACAAAATCGCTGGGCCGTCTTGGCTGGAAGGAATCCCGCACCCATTACTGGGTTACTTCCGATCATCGCCTCATTCGCCGTACGCTGACATTGGAACCCGATCTGCAAAAAATCGAAATCGAGAAGGCCAACAAAATTCCAATTTATTCTTACAACCAGACTGATTTCGTGAAGGACCGCATCGCTGTGGAAATACAATTTGGCAAATATTCATTTGTGGCTTACGACATGTTTGTAAAGCATATGGCCTTTTTTGTGGGCGACGTAATCGATGTGGGCATCGAAATACTTCCGATGAAGGACCTTCAAGCCCGGATGTCCTCAGGCGTGGGATATTACGAAGGCGGCCTTTACGATCTGATTCGCCAGGGACGAAGCAGCCCGGCGGTGCCGCTGGTGGTCGTCGGCATCGGAATTTAAGCGCCCCGACCATGCCGAACCGCGACCCTTATTAATTCTACGCCAAAGAATCCCAAAACAAACACAATATTCCGTTGGGGAAAGCGCCGCCATCAAAATATCCCGGCAATCCGGGGCAGCCAGGGCTAACATTTCAGCCTTCCGCGATCCCGCCCCCGTTCCAAGGTTCACCAAACTCCATTTAATCCATGCCCGGCTCATAATCATCGGCGGCATATTCATGCGCCTTCCGCCAGGCGGCCTGCCCGGCGGCGTTTTCTTCTTCCAGCCAGGCGGGCGGGCGGTCCGAATCAGGACTGACCGGCTCCGCCCCGGCGGCCTGGCCAATTGCGCCTGTTGCCGCGGTAGCCCCGGTAACGGTAACACCGGTAACAGCGGGCGGGACATCTGTTACCGTTACCGCGTTACCACCCTGTTTCAGAATACATGCATTCACGGGGCGGCCTTCTTTTGACGTACGGGACTGCCAGGTGGCCAGTCCGGAATTGACCAGTTCCTGCAACGCGGCCTGGGCCGCTCCGGATTCCCGATAGCGGCGGGACGCATGCGCCAATTCACGCGCGGTCACCTGACCGGTAAACCGCGCCTGAATCAATTTGATCAGCTCGGCCTGCGGATTGTCGGTTTCCTGGCCGGCCAGCATTCCATACACGCGGCGGGTTTCATTGCCGCACCAGCACGTCAGCGTAATGGCGTCGGCCATGCTTTGGCCGTCGATAACCGCGGCGGCTGAATCGCGGCAAAGTGTAAAAATAAGGGCGAAGCGGGCCGCATATGCCTCCAGCTTGGACCATGCGGACGACTGGCGATCGTCAGTCATCATTTCCTGTTCGGCGGCGTGCCGGTCATAAAATGCAATCCAGAGCCGGCGCGCCTCCGGTGAAAGGTCCAACACCACCGGCACCGCGTAGTCCTCACCGGCGGAATCCGTTTCCGTCGCCGGGGCCAGCGCCAGCAGGCCATCAAACAACGCCTCCAGCGGGGCTTCCGCGGCCGGCGGAATAATTGCATCGCTCCAGCGCTTAAGCGGTGCCGGAGGCATGGCCATCAGCAGACGGGCGCTTAAGCCGCTGTCAAAAAAATCCGGAGTAAGGCAACGCCGCAAAGTCGCCGGTTGAATGGTTCCGCAGATATTGACATGAGCGTGCGGCACAAAGGTCAGTTTTTTTCCGGTTTTGCGGTCCACGGTTAAGCTGCCGGCCCGGTGCATGGACAGCCACGCGGGCAGGTCGCCTCCAGAATTGGAGGCATAACGGTCAAAGCTTCCCAACCAGCCGGCCAGTTCATCGCGCTGCACCAGCAGGCCGCGCGGGCTTTCCGCCAGCAATTCCGCCAGTGCTTCCACGGTGCAATCGCTGGTGGTCAGGCGTGGGCAGACCGGCATTTGGGGAGGTAGTGATAATTCCGACGCGGCCTTGTGTCTGCGGGCGCGAATGCGGTCGTCGTCCCAGGCCAGTTGGTCAACCTCAAACCGCCGCATGGCGCAGTTGTGTTCGCTGATGAGCCGGCGCTGCCGATCGGTTAAAAACTTCACCGCCGCATCATGTGCGGGGCTTTTAAGTTTGCCGCTGGCCATGATGGTCACCGCCCATATCACCGCCGGTTCGGTCCATGATGCCTTTAACGCAATGCGACGGCTGTTGCCGATGGCGGACCCCAGCGCGGCCAGCAGAGGCAGCGCCACATTTTCCTCGGCGCAGGGCAGCGCCGTGGCCACGGCACCAACGTAATCCCGCATGGCCCGCGGCAGGCAGCCGACCGGCATGGGGATATAGAATGGTTCGGCGTCGGCCGGTTCAACCGGGCCGGCGGCAGCCGCAACCGCGGAAAGTCCCTCGGCAATTTGCCGGGTGCCCAGGGCGGCATTTTTAACTTCATCAAGCGCTTTGCACGCGGCGGAAAAAATATTACTGCGGGCGATGGTGTCAATCAGTTCCCGGACATGGTCGCGCCAGTTCCGCGAATGCGGCAGCATGTTTTTGTCCAGTATGTCATAAACATGTCCGGCGTTAATTCCGTGCTTTTCACAACGTCTGGCGAGGCTGGCACCATCCGCAATATCCATCCCTTCACGCAGTGCCTCAAGCGCCGCTCCATAAATCAGCCTGCAATCCGCATTCAGCCAGCCGTTGGTGTTGGGCAGCATGACGGCCATCGGCCTTATTATTTCCAGAAACTCACCATGAGCCAGGGCGGCGGAAATATCACCAACAATCAGCTGCTCATAGGTGTCCGCCAGCAGAAATTCCGGCATTTCCAGTGGATCGTCCGCAAGCGGGGCGTTAAACGGGGATTTAATCTGCCGGGCCGGCGCATCATGGAGGAATTCGCGTGTCATGTTCAGGTTCCTTTAGTACCGCTGCGGAAGAAATCAGAAATTCCGCGCTTACTAAAGGCATAGTGTTTGAAGAAGGGGGATAATGGTCAAAAATGGAAAAAAATGAGAAAATTTTTATTTAAGGCCCCGGGTGCTTCGTCACGCCTGTCGGGAAGGCGTTCAGCGGCGATGCGGCGGTGTGTTGTGCCCACCAGACGTTCCACCGGCCCGTAGCTCTACTTTCAACTCTCTCCGGTTCAACTGCTCTGGCCCGTCCGCCCGCCTGCCAGTCCGCGAATCTCATATTCGGATACTCTTCGTATGATGGTGCACCATCGCGGCAGCGGATTTACCTTATCTTCATTTGCTTTATCAGGGGCATATCGCTATGCTCAACCGGGATTAGGATCAGGCTGGCAGGTGGCGTATTCTGCGATTGGGGGGGGACACAGTTGGCCGACTCCCGGAAACAAAAGTGGGCGCTGGCGTCCGGATTTGGAGCCAATCCAATGACTTCTGAAAAGACCAAACAAACCGATCAATATGAAATACTGGTAATTGAAGACAATCCAAGCCAGCGTGCCGCGCTGGAACGTTTGTTGACCAACGCGGGTTATGTCGTCAAAACGACCGATTCCGCTGAAAAAGCGCTCAGTTTTGTGGGCGAAGGTATTGATTGCGTTGTGGCCGGGGTTATATCCGGAGACATATCGCGCCTTGACCTGATTAAGCACTGGCGAAATTATTTTCCGCATACGCCTTTGCCGGTTATTCATGAAACAGAATCCGTAAAATCCTTAATTGAAACTATTAACACGGGTACTTTTGACGATTTGGAAAATGTAACGGACGCAAAACAGATGCTGTCCCGCCTGATGGACCTTGTTCATGCGTGCCAGAAGGATCAGAAACCCGCCGTGCCGGACCTTGCGGATGGCACCAGAGATCATATCATCGGTCAATCCCAGCCGATGCGGGATGTATTTGATTTGATTGCCCGGTCTTCACAGGCGTTCAGCACGGTACTTATTCTGGGCGAATCGGGAACAGGCAAGGACCTGGTAGCGCAAGCCATTCACCGGAATTCGCCAAGGAACACCGGGCCGTTTATTGCCTTAAATTGTGCGGCCATGCCGGAAACGCTGGTGGAAAGCGAACTATTCGGATACGACAAGGGTGCCTTCTCCGGGGCGATTGGTCCGCGCGTCGGACGGTTTGAGGCGGCCAGCGGCGGTACACTTTTTATTGATGAGATTGGCGACTGCGCCTTGTCGCTTCAGGCGAAGCTTCTGCGGATTCTGGAAAATAGAATCGTCACCCCGCTGGGCGGCCATCGCGAGATCAAGGTAAATACACGGGTCATTGCCGCCACAAGTCGGGATTTGCCGATTATGGTAAGCAAAGGTCTATTTCGCGAGGATTTGTATTACCGTCTGAACATCATCACCATTCGGGTGCCACCCCTGCGGGCACGCCTGGATGACATACCGCTGCTGGTGCGGCATTTTATTGAACATGTCAATCTTCGGAATATTACCACGCCCATTACGTCCATTTCCAAACCGGCGCTGGAAGCCCTGCAACGCTATCATTGGCCGGGGAATGTAAGGGAACTGGTAAACGTGATAGAGCGTGCGATGGTGCTGGCGGACCGCGACAATACGGTTCTTAGCCTGAAAGACCTGCCGTCGGCAATACAAGAGGCGTCACTGGAGGCTTCCAGGGCGCTGGCGATAGCACCAACGCGGGGCGGCCTTCAACCGGCGGTCCCACCGACGATGATTTCCAGTTCGGTATCCACGGATGAAGATGCGCCACTGCTGACCCTTGCGGAACTCGAACAATTGGCTATACAGGGGGCCATGCAACGGTACCGCAATAATAAAACACGCGCGGCCCACGCGATCGGCATCAGCGTGCGAACATTGCAGCGCAAGCTGGGGCGGCAGGAAGTACCTTCGCTGGTGCTGTTTCGCGCGGATGTCAGCCTTGGCTCCGATTCCCAACCGCCGAATTCCACCCCATAACCGGGCTTATTTCCTGAATAATGTCGTGGCAAAGCGCGAGCGGGCGATCAGGTAACGCGTCTTAGGGACTGGTACGAAATAACTTCCCGAAAAAGCAAATTAAAACGCGACATGAAAATCCACCTGCATTCGCTGTTGTCTTAATGGAACTAAAGGGCCGCGTCCGTCCAAACCTGAGTCGGGAAGTTATTTCGGGCCCGTTCCTGAGGACTAACTATCGACTACATTTATGCGCTGCCCGTTGTCCTGGGCCCTGCGTATCGGCGTAATTAGCGAAATCGGCGGTTTTGTCCCGTGACACCGGCGGCCGCGCCGTGATCGATCGCCGACGCATAACAGTTTAATTGGCTTGGTTTTATCTGCCGTGAGCTATGCTTCCGGCCGAGGGTCTTATGATGAACTGCGGGTTTCGCCAATTGCGCGGATAGGAGTGACGAGCGTGGCCGCCGAAGTTGCTTTCAAATTACATTTATGCGCTGCCCATTGCCCGGCGTATCCGCGCTATCGGCGAAATCCGCGGTTTTGTCCCGTTTGCCTGCCCCGGGCGCGTCGCGGATGGTGGCACAGTCAATCGGCTGGACTCCGGCCGCGTTGTGGGATAGATTCTTGCTACGGAAAATGAAGCTCAAAGCAATGTCACAACCGAGGCCTCCGGTGAACCCGATCGCGGGCGCGTGACAGTTTATTTGGCTCGGTTTTACGTGCGGCGGGACTTGATTTCAGTCAAGAGCCTTATGATGAACCGCGGATTTCGCGGATTGCGCGGATAGGGGTGACGAGCGTGGCCGCCGAACTTATTTTTGAAAACTTAAGCCGGGAGATAATCGGCGCGGCTATGGAGGTGCTTAATGTGCTTAAACCAGGACTGGATGAAAAGCTTTATGAAAGAGCGCTGATCTTAGAGCTTGAGTCCCGGGGGCATGCCATTTGTTGCCAGAAGCGGTTCCGGGTCACCTACCGTGAAAAACATATTGGGACTTTAATTCCCGACATGATTGTGGATGACTTGGTTCTGGTGGACACCAAGGTGGTTTCGGCGTTCACTGCCAACCACCTTGCCCAGATGATCGGATACCTGGCCATTACGAAACTGGAATTGGCGATCCTGCTCAACTTTGGTCAGGCCGAACTCAGATGGAAACGCGTCGTGCGGCAACCTTCGCTTAAGAATTAACTCCCGATTACATTTACGCGCTGCCCATTGCCCGGCGTATCCGCGCTATCGGCGAAATCCGCGGTTTTGTCCCGTGAGGGAGGCTGCGGGTTTATGACGCACCGCGGATTTCGCCGATTGCGCGGATAGGGGTGACGAGCGTGGCCGCCGAAGTTGTTTTTGAATTACATTTAGGCGCCGCCCGTTGTCCGGCGTATCGGCGTTATTCGCGAAATCCGCGGTTTTGTTCCGTTGCACAGGCGGGCTGCATTTGATTGTGGACCAAGTAAGCCGTGGGCTGGTGCGTCTGCCGTCGATTGTCGGGCAGCCCGCCCCAACTGGGTACAGGCGAGCGCGTGAGCAGGTGACGCTTTTTATCGCCAATGACTTGCCGGTTGCAAATCGCCTGGGGGCGGCTATCTTCGCCGCCTGTTAGGAGGATATATCGGGCGAGACCTCCGACCGCCAGTTTGACGATCGCGTCCCCAAGTTAATGATTCCATCCCCCCAAGTTACATGGGGCGATCAGACGTTCACGTAGCCCGCGGAGGCGCGAATTTGTCGGGCTTTTTCCGAACTGTTCCTTACGGCTCCTTACGTTTCCTTGGGGACCGCCGGGACCGCCGAGATGCGCGGCTTGACACTGGCAATGTAGGTGTAGGCCACCGGAATAATATACAGTGAAAACAGGCAGCCGATGGAAAGGCCGGAGGCGATCATCAGGCCCATATCAAAACGGCTGACCGCGCCGGCACCGCTGGCAACAAGCAGCGGCACGACGCCAAATACCATGGCACCGGTGGTCATCAGAATCGGCCGCAGCCGCACGCTGGAAGCTTTAATGACGGCGGCCTTGCGATCCAGACCTTCTTCTTCCTGCACACGATTGGCGAATTCCACAATCAGGATTCCCTGTTTGGTAATCAGGCCGATCAGGGTAATGAGTCCAACTTCCGTATAGATATTCAGTGTGCTGATACCTAGAAACAGGAATGTAATGGCTCCGAAAATGGACATGGGAACCGTGAAAAGCACAATCAGCGGATCACGAAAACTTTCAAATTGGGCGGCCATCAGCAGGAACACCAGCACCACCGCCAGCAGGAAGGTGATATAAATGCCGCTGCCTTCCTGAATAAATTGCCGGGAAGCCGCACCGTAATCAATTCCATAGCCGGTAGGGTAAAGCTTCTGCTTTTCATTTTTCAGGAATGACAGTGCCTGTCCCATGCTTACACCGAGCTTGGGCAAAGCCTGAATTGTTACCGCATTCTGCTCCTGAAACTGCGGCAGAAATTCCGGACGAACCACATTTTTAATGGTAATAAACGTGGAAAACGGCACCATGGCTCCGGATGCGGTGCGGGCATAATAATTTTTTAGCATTTGGGATGTGGCGCGGCGCGGATCGGAAAGTTGCGGAATGACTTTGTAACTTCGCCCCTGAAGGTCAAAACGGTTGACAAAGTTTCCCCCCAGCAGCGGTTCCAGATTCAGGCCGATTTGGGTCATGTTCAAGCCCAGTGCGGCGGCGATATTGCGATGGATAACCAGCTTGATCTGCGGATCGTCATAACGCAGGTCCTTGGTCACAAACATAAACAGACCACTTTTATAAGCGCGGGCAATTAAATTATTGGCCGCCATATCCAGGTCTTTGTAACCTTTGGTGGAGGTAAGCACAAACTGAATCGGCAGCCCCAGCGGCGTTCCGGGCAACGAAGGCAGCGGGAAACATGTGACCTGCAACCCCGCGACTCCGTAAAGCTTCTTTTGCAGCAGCGGCTGAAGCTGCATCTGGGTCATCGTGCGCTGATCCCACGGTTTAAGAAGCATGCCGCCGATGAGGGCGTTTTGTCCCGGCCCGATGGGCGAAAAACCGTTGACCTGAAATATGTTATCCGACTGCGGAAAACTGCGGCAGATATTGCGTATCTGTTTGGCATAGGCATTCATATAATGCAGTGTCGCGGTGGGTGGGCCGGTGGCGGTAAAAAACAAAATGCCCTGGTCTTCGGTGGGGGCCAGTTCGCTTTTTGCGCCCATCACCAGGAACGGAATGCTGACGAATATGGCCACCGCGATAAGCAGAACCACGGGGCGAATTTCCAGAACAAGCTCAAGCGAGGC
>JAJZEY010000466.1 GCA_021805585.1 Planctomycetota bacterium | reverse complement strand
TACCTGATCGGTTTAAGGCCTCAAACGGGATATGGCCAACCGCTGCGACTGGCCATGACCGTATTGCCAAAGGTTGCGGAATTCTGGGCGACGATGCCGGAAACACCGCAACCATGGATGGCGCTGCGGGCCGCCTTCCCGGATCACGCATCCATCCGAATTCCTGGTCGTGTGTATGGTCCGAAACAAACGCAGCAATATGTTGAATTGCTGGCACGCGACTGGAACGATCCGGAACTGACCATAGAGGGCGTGACCAAACTCGGCCGCAAGGTCCGCGGTCCGGCCAATGCCGATGCGCGCTTGATGCAATCACCGGCGCGCCCGCTCTGGATCGGTCTTGGCCACGAACAATGGATTGGCACAGCCCTGCCGCGCTGTGCTGCTATTTTTGACCGCTGAACAAACCGCCCGCCGCAGTACGAACGGCGGTATTTTCTGGAGAAGCTTATGCCTCCCCCCCGCAGCAGAATGAAACGGCGCCTTTTAATTTTGGCCACGTCGTTTCTGATTCTGGTTTTTGTGCTTGGGTCGCTTTATATTTACCGGAAACACCGGATTGCGGAGCATTTCCTGCATTTGCGGGCCGTCGGGCTGGCCGCGGTAAAAGCCGGCGATTATCCGACCGGAGTCAATGACCTGGGCGCGTACCTTGGGCAATACCCTTCGGATCTGCCAAGCCTGGAGGCCTACGCAAAAGCCAGCCTGAAAGTGCCGCAACCAAAGGGACGAAATTTATTTCAGGCGATCGGCGTCCTTCACCAGATTCTGTATCAGCTTCCGGGCAATCTGAAATATCAGAAGATGCTTCTGAAACTGCTTGTTCAGACCAACGCCAACGTGGAAGCCGTTGCGCTGGCTCATGCCATTCTGCAAAAAGACCCGCGGAATTTGACCGCACTTAGCGCTTTGGCCGATACGCTTACCCGCCTTCGCAAACTTAAGGAGGCCTTCACTTACGCATCCAGATGCGTGGAAATTTCTCCGGACCGCCTCATGGAAGGACTTCTGGCCATTGACCTGATGCGCCAGCAACAGCTTCCCAACCGCCAGGTTACAGCCTGGGCGCAAAATCTGGTGAAGAAAAATCCAACGGCGCCAACTTATCAATTCCTGCAAGCTGCGGCGAATTTGGTGACCGGCCATGTCGCCCGCGCCACCACCCTTATCCTGCGGCTTTCACGGTTGCGGCACCTGCCGGAAGTCCTGATTCTGCCGCTGGTGAATCAACTTGATCGATTAAACCTGTCGAAGCGTGCCACCGTGGTGCTGCGCCATGCGGTGGCGGACGGGGCACAAAAAGATATTTTGCAGGCGCTTTGCGACCGGCTTTATCAGCATGGGCACAACCATCAGGTGCTGGCTATAACCAAAACCGTCAACGCTGCGAACAACGAAATACTGGCGGCCTACAAAGCCCGGTCATTGCTGGCCCTGCATGAAAAATCCGCCGCCCGGGCGATCATCGCCGAACTTAAAAAGATTTCCACACCGGCAGCCCAAAACTGGGCGGCGGTGTTGGCGCTGCGGCTGAACCAAAATGTGACGGATGCAACCCGAATTTCCGTTTTGAAAACCGCCCAGGCGACTTTTCCCGATCAGCCTTATTTTCTCTATCGCTTGGGAAATGCCTATCAACGGGCCGGCGAACCTGAAATAGCGCGGCAATACTGGCTGGCGGCCGCCAGTGCCGCACTGACCTGGCCGCAGCCACTGGAACGGCTGGCGATGGAATCCGTTGGCAGTGGCGACGCCGCGTTTGCGCGAACTCTTATGCGGCGGGCGATAAAGCTGGCACCGGATTCGCATCGAATTCAGGTGGCCCAGGCAATCGTGCGGGCGATGGGCACCCCACTGAATCCAAAAAATCCTCCCGCTGCGCTGCTGACGGATATGGCGGATCTGGCCCACCAGAAACCGGTTGACAGCGACCTGGTTATTACGCGTATACGGGTTTATCTGCAATTGGGCCAGACCGCCGTGGCCAAACGATTGCTGATTCAGTCGCTGCGGATGGCACCACCGCTGCCGCAGACCGCCTTTTTAGCCCTGTACAGCATCAGCCGTAACGCCCAATTGGGCCTCGGTGCCACAATTCTGGCACAGGCCAAACATGTTTATGGAAAGACGCCTGCAATCATACTGGCCCGCGCACTGCGGTTGGCCGGGGCCAAGCATCCCAACCAGGGATTAACTCTGCTGCGGCAGAACAGCCAGAAATCCGGGCCGGACGCGGCACAATGGCGGCTTGCCCTGGCGGAATATTTGTCTCTGCAAAAAAATCCGGCGGCGGCAAAAGCCTGGAAGCAGGCGGTCGCCATAAGTCCGGACAATACCCGTGCCCAATGGCTGGCGATTGAATCCCCGATCATGCAGAATGACCGGAAGTTCGTATTGGGTGCGTTTGACCGGCTGGAAAAAATAATCGGCAATCGCGGTTTCGCCTGGAAGTTAAGCAAGGCCGGCTGGCTGCTTAGCCACAAGCCGACATCAGCGGACCTGAAGCTGGTGGTGAAGCTGCTGCATGAAGATATCCAGGAATCAACCAGCGTGCTGGGGCCCCATCTGCTGCTGGCTTCCGTATATCAAAAACAGAGAAAAATTACCCAGGCGATCAATCAGCTTCAAGTCGCATACGCATTAACACCGCGAAATCCCGGTCTGGCCCTGGCGCTGGCGCAACTGTATCAAAAACAGGGCCGCATGGCTCATGCCCAGCAGTACCTGGCCGATGTGGCCGACTCCAGTTATGCCACGCCGGCACAGCAGAAACAGGCGGCGACGCTTTTTGCCCTGGATGGACATAATGGTCAGGCCATTACCTTGCTGGAAAAACAGGCCCAGAGTCAAAAACTGGGGCTTGCCCGGTCGCTGCTGCTGGCGCAACTGTATCAACGGGAGGGAAATACCGCGGCTGCCGAAACCTTGTTTGCCAGGCTCCTGAAAAAACCCGATGCGGCGGTGCTGGCTGCGGCGGCGAATTTTTACGGTGATCAGGGAAATCTAAAGAAGGCGCAAACGCTGCTCAAACGGCTGGCCAAAATCCGGTTACCCGCTGGAGAGGCGGATCTTATCGCCGGCGATTTTTATATGAATCACAATATGGGTGCCCAGGCCCGGGATGCCTACAATGCCGCCGTGGAGGCGGCTCCCAAGCGGCGTTCGCCATGGTTTTCACTTCTGAATTTTGAACTCGCGTTAAACGATTCATCGGCGGTAAAAGCGACGCTTGCAGCGGCGATTGGCGAATTGCCGCACAGCGCCACGCTGCAATTTCTAAACAACAATCTTCCGGCCGTGCTGAAAGTGAATAAATCCGCCCTGTTTCGCCGACTGGTAGCCGCTCTGTTGCGAACGCCCACAGCCAATGGTGCCCAACCGGTTGTGCTGGCTCTTGCCGACGCACTTGCCGGCAAGCCGACCAATTCCGCCATCAGCACACGGCTGCAATCACTGGTAACGGAATATCCGCACTACCTGAATCTGCGAAATGCGACGGCCAAAGTTCTGCTGGCCACCGGACAGGCCGCCGATGCGGCATCCCTGGCGATTCGCACGATGGCAAAATTCCCCGCCGATCCTTCCAGTGCGCGTATCGCCACGCTGGCTTACTTGCGGATGCGACAATGGGCAAGCTGCCTGAACGCGGCGCAGCAGTGGCGGCGACGCATGAGCGGCGACCGGGTCGCGGCGGATGTGGTGATGGCGACCGCGGATATTAATCTGGAAGACCCCGCCAGCGCCATCAGTCGGTTAACACCTTATCTGGCCGCGGCAAAAAAAAATCCTGACCAGTTGCACCAGGTTTTAATACTGGCAGCGCAAGCCGACATCCTGAGCGGAAACCCGCTCGCGGCCCGCAGGCTGTTGTGGCCGCCGGCAAAAATATCCGCCAATGTCCGCATTGGTGCCATGCCGCTGGCGGCCGATACCCTGCCGTTAAAATCCGCCACACAATGGCTTAATTATCTAAATCAATACATTACTCCTGGTCCAAAAGGCAACGTTGAACAATTGGCTCTGGCCCAGGGGTGGTGGGCGCTGGGGCAGCGGTTTAATAGCGCCGGCTCAATGGCCCGTGCTGAAAAATTAATCCGGTCTCTGCTGGCCAGCGGGCAAAAGTTCACCAAGGCGCAGAAAATCAACCTGCTTTCAGACCTGGCCACCATTGAACTTGTCCGCGGCCAAAACGCCCAGGCGATGGGAATTTATAACCAGGTTCTATCGCTGGCCCCCAGCCAGACCGTTGCCTTGAACAATCTGGCCATTCTTCTGCTGCGGCAAACCCCACCTTCACCGGCCGGTATTGAACGGGCCGCGATACTGGCCCGTCGGGCGATTAAGCTTGCCCCGCAAAGCCCCACACTTTGGGATACCCTGGCGCGGGTCCAGGCCGCCGAAGGAAAATATCCCCAGGCGTTGGCATCCATGGCCAAGGCCAAGGCGCTGGATCCTAACAACCCGCTTTGGCCGGTGGATACGGCCGCAATTCTTCTGGCTTCCGGCAATACAGCCGGGGCGCGATCGGTGCTGACCGGCTTTCGTCCTGATGCCACAGAATTGCAGGAACTTTCCGTGAACGCCCGCAAACATTACCGGCAATTGCAGGCCCAATTAAGAATTCAATAAGCCGCCGGAACATATTCGTGTCCCCCGCCGCTTGGATGCAATAGTTACCCAACTGTCGGAATCAAGCGTTTTGCCGATCGGAATGTTGCCAATTATTAGAACAACGGCGACCCGGCATGGCGATGCCCGGCCGCAGGCAGCCGCCCCTTGTCATTTCTAACTGGTAATTTATGGATCATTCATCATGGTATGGCGTTTCCTACGTAGGTGGGATATGCGCGGGCGTGCTTCTGTTGCCGCCCGTCATTATCATGGCCAAGCACCTTGGCCTGGTGGATGTACCCGACGCGCGTAAGGTGCACCAGAGGCCAATTCCCCGCGTCGGCGGGCTGGCCATCGCACTGGCCGCCATGGCGGTCGCTATTCCGGTGCTGATTGCCTATCGCAGTTCAGAAATGGTGGGCCACCTTATTCGTACCCCCATGGCCGCCCTGATCGCCGCTTCACTTATGCTGCTGGCACTGGGTGTGGTGGATGACCTGATTAATATTCCGGCAAAGCTTAAGCTCCTGGGCCTGCTTATTATCGCGTGGCTGTTTACCGCCTGCGGTGCTCAAATACCGATACCGGATATCATCCTGCCGGCATCCTGGAACGCCCCCACCTGGCTGACACAAATTTCCTGGCTTTCCTGGCCGATTACCATGTTCTGGCTTATTACCGTGCCCATCAGCCTGAATTTTACTGACGGGCTTGATGGCCTGGCAGGCGGCATTTCCGGCGTTGCAGCGCTGGTTGTGGCCATAACCGCGGCGGCACTTGGTGAAGTCAGCATCGCTATTCTTATGCTGGCCATGGCTGGATCCATTACCGCGTTTCTGCTGTTTAATTTTAATCCAGCACGGGTATTCATGGGAGATGGTGGCAGCCTGTTTATTGGCTTTGTGATTGCTGCCGGCACAGTGGCGCTGGCGGGCAAAACAGGAAATCTGGAAGGCGTCCTGATTCCCGCCATTGCACTTTGCGTGCCTCTGCTGGATACCGTCGCCACGCTCCTTCGCCGCGGCATTCTGCACCGCCGATCTCTTTTTGCGGCGGAACGCGGCCACATTCATCACCGGCTGCTGGACCTTGGCCTTAGCCACAAGCATGCGGTCTATTTCCTGTATGCGTTCAGCGCGGCGTCCGGCCTGCTGGCGATATTAATTCTGAATTGCGGCCGCGATTTACGCGTTTTGTACCTTCTGATTCTGGCATTTCTATTGCTGGTGCTGTTCCGGTCCGCCGGGTCCACCCGATTCTTCGATCTTATCCACGCCGTTCGCCGCAATCGGCAACTGGCCCGCGAAAGCAAACAATACCGCCATGCGTTTGAAACGCTGCAACTGCGGTTAAGCCGTGCCGGCACATTCGACGCCTGGTGGGAAAGCGTATGCCAGGGGGCGCAAATGCTGCAATTCAGCCGGGTGGCCATGACCATCACCCGACGGGATGGTTCCACGGAACCGCGAATCTGGACCGCCCCGGCGGAAGAATTCGCCGGTGCCCCGCTGCTGCAGGCTTCTTTGCCGATTCGCCACCGGCGCATCGGCCCGCACATGACCCTTGAACTCACCATTCCCAGCACCACGTTTCTGGAATCCGCCGGGCATCGGCTGGCGCTATTCGCGCGGCTGATGGAAGAAAATTCCCTCGCCAGCCTGCCCGACCAGAACCCCGGTCCATTCCGGATACGCATATTCGGATCCGGCAAGCCCAATGCGCCCGGAAAAGGACAGAAAAATACCGGCTCGGGCATATTTAAAGCCATGCGCGGTTTTGATTCTAAAATAAATATGACCGCACTGGGCGATACCCCAACCACCCCGCAAAAACCACGCGATACATTCGCAGCCGCCGCGCCGCCGGAAAAACCACCCGCACCCGTTCTTTCGCCACCGGCATACGCCGGCGTTTCGGCCAACGTTCAATCAGATGCTCCGGCCCGCGCCGCATTGCCCATTGCAGGTCGCATTATGCCCCCCCGCCAGGAAGGCCCCGACATGCTGAAAAAGCGCTATTCAACTGCCGTCAGCGATCTTAAAATTGCCATTGTTCATGATTTTCTGTATACGCTGGGCGGCGCGGAACGCGTCCTGGAACAAATGCTGGAGGTTTTCCCCAACGCGGACCTTTTCAGCCTGTTTGATTTCCTTCCGCCGGAAAGCCGGGCATTTATCAGGAATAAGCCGGTCATCACCAGTTTTCTTCAGAAAATGCCTTTTGCCCGCCGCAAACACCGCGCCTATCTGCCGCTTATGCCGATGGCGATTGAACAGATAAATGTATCGGACTATGACATTGTTATTTCAAGTTCCTATGTGGTGGCCAAGGGAATTTTAACGAGGCCGGACCAGCTGCATATCTGCTATTGCCACAGCCCGGTGCGCTTCGCCTGGGACCTGCAGCACCAGTACTTAAAAGAAGCTTCCCTGACGGCGGGAATTAAAAGCATGGCCGCCCGCGCAATACTGCATTACCTGCGGCTGTGGGATGTGCGCACCAGCCACGGCGTGGATGCGTTTATAGCCAATTCCGATTTTGTCGGCCGCCGCATTAAAAAGGTATATGGCCGATCCGCCACCACGGTGTATCCGCCGGTGGATACCGATCTGTTTACGCTGGACAGCCAGAAAGCGGATTATTATTTAACCGCATCCCGCATGGTGCCGTACAAACGTATGGACCTTGTTGTGGAAGCGTTTTCCCGCACGCCCAACCGTCGCCTGGTGGTGGTGGGCGAAGGCCCGGAATTCAACAAAATTGAAGCCCTGGCCGGGCCGAATGTGAAACTGGCCGGCCGCCTGCCGGAGGCCGAACTGCGGCATTACATGCAGCACGCCAAGGCCTTCGTTTTCGCCGCCGAGGAAGACTTCGGCATTGTGCCGGTGGAAGCGCAGGCGTGCGGCACACCGGTAATCGCCTATGGCCATGGCGGTGCCACGGAAACCGTGGTGGATGGTGCCAGCGGATTGTTCTTTATGGAACAGACCGCGGAAAGTTTAATCGAAGCGGTGGATAAATTTGAACGCATGCAATGGGACCCCCACACCATTCGCGCCGGTGCCATGCGGTTCAGCCGCCCGGTGTTCCGCGAAAAACTGCGGGAATTTGTGGAAGTCAGATGGCAGGAATTCGGGCAAAACCGAATCGCAGCGATTGAAGCCACGCACATGGCCCATGCCGCCAGGGAAAAGGCGATGCCAACGGCCCCGGCGATTCCCCTGCCCGGCACGGCGACCATATTAAACGACACGGCGTGACGCCGACGCCTGCGGCGGGTAGAGGGGCATGCAATTCAGCAGCTGGCAACTGGCATACGTTGTGAACCGGCAGGGTGAACCTGCCGAACAGAATGGAAGCGCCAGCGCTTCCAAAACATGCTAAATGCCGCGAAGCTTCCTCCTTGCGAATCCGGGCCAGGGTTAAGTTTTTTACCACGGAAGCATCCGAGGCGATGAAGGATAAGATTCGTGCCGAAAAAAAAACGAAAAGTACAATGTTATCGCCAGACAATACCCCGACCCCGATACGCGTCTATGTTGACACTTCGGTTTATGGCGGAGTGTTTGACCGGCAATTCGCCCAGGCCAGCAAAGGCTTTTTCGACAAAGTTGAGCGTGGAAGGTTTCTAGTCGTTGTTTCGCCGGTCGTAGGCGACGAAATCCGGCTCGCTCCGCAACCGGTGCGGGATGTATTCGACCGGTTCCGAAGCGGCGCGGAAGAGGCGGCCGTCAATCCCGCGGCCATCGCTTTACAGGCAGCCTACATGCGAG
>JAJZEY010000060.1 GCA_021805585.1 Planctomycetota bacterium | reverse complement strand
AGCATTTCATTGAGCTTCTGTTCCAGAATAAGCACGCGCGGCAGAATGGTCTGGCGGGCGTACAGCGTCATGCTCGCCTGCATGTTGGCGAAAGTGGCATCCTTGGAAAGAAGGGCCTCGGGCACGCCAAATGCCCCGGCCAGACGGCGCAGCGTTTGGCGGCTTATTTCCAGCGGGCCAAGGTCCGCCGGTGGATAACGCGTGGGAATGAACGTGCCGGATTGTTCCGCCACCAGCACGCGGCCATTGCCCTGGCGGGCGAATTTCTGATTCCACAGCATTTCAGCACGCTCGGCCTCCTTCCGGCCGATCTGTTCCTTGGGAATAAAGGTTCCATCAATGCGGGCCCGGTTGTCCATCAGGCTGTTTTCGTACAGTGCATATTTGGCCGCAAGTTCGGCCTGCATAAACGCGGAACGCAGCGGCGCATGGCGGCCGCCATACGGGTCTTCCACGGCGGGAAAGCGGAAATCCAGAACATCCTGGCGGGGCAGATTAATCGAAGGCCCGGTAAGCGCCGGCAAATACCGGTAGGCGACCACCGCAAGGTCTCCATTACGCAGGGGAATAACGCGCTGCGTCGGCAGGACTTTTATTTTTTCAACCGGATCAAACGCGCCATTTTCCAGCAGCCAGTAAGCCCCGCCGAACACTTCCATATAAATGGCCGTGACATAGCGAAGTTGAAAACCGTTAAGCCCGTCATTGTCCTGTTCCAGCAGGTCCAGCAGGGGATGATCCGTAATTTCATGAATCGTGGAAACGCCGGATAAACGGCGCGCCAGATTCGGATTATGTTTCAACCGTCGCACTTGGGAATTTCCCAGCATGCGCGTCGGAAAAGACGTGACCGGCGAATCGCCCGGCCGCGTGCGGACATACAGCCGCAGGGGCACGCGGGCCACCGCACCGGCATTCCAATTGACACATGTATAGACCAGGTCATTGGTCAGATATTCCAGCAGAAGCTGGGCATCGGTGGGAATTGGCCGCCCGCCGGTCTGCGTCAGGAACGGACTGCCGATGGTAAGCCAGAAATCGTCGGCGGATTTTTGAGCTGGTACGGATAAAGATGCCATAATCAAGCTATAGCATGTTTGCCAGGCGGATAATTGACCGGGCACCGGGTTAAAAATGGTTTTCGGCTGGCCATATATCAGAGCAGAAGCAGGCCTCGAACAGGCCTTGAGCAGGCATGTATCAGGCATGTATCAGCAGTGGAATATCCTGTGGCAACTGGTCGGCGACGGCCGTCAGCGTATCGCCGTGCATGGCGCGCATCAACGAACCGCGACGTGAAACACCCATCAGCAGCGCATTGACACTGTAGGTGGCCGCAAAATCCAGAATGCTCCAGGCCACATCCGGCGATACCACATAAATCGGCACCATCGGCACTTCCAGTTTCCGGCACTGCTCCTGCGCGGCGCGCAGCGCGGCAATCGCTTCCGGATCTTCGCTTAAATTTGGCCCCTGGTCTTCGGCCAGAAACGTTAGATTCAGGGGGCGCACGAAAATAACAAACAGAATCGAACCGGTCTGCTGGGCATATTTGGCGGCGAATTCCAGCAGCCGCGGCGAGCCGCGCGTTGCCACCATCACCTTGGGCATGCTCATATCCAATTCGCGGCCCGGAGTGCCAAGGGCCAGTCCCGCGGCCGGAACCTCCACCTCGGCGGCCGCCGCCGGTGCCGCCCGCAGTTGCTTCACCAGACCGCGGCAATAATAGCCGGCGGTAATTCCCATGGCCGCAAAAATCGCCCCTCCGGCAAAGCTCCAACCGGCATATACCGGCTCGTGCACAAGAAATACCGTTCCCAGTCTGCCTAAACCGAAGGCCAGCAGCAGGCCCGCCGCACAACTCGCACCCAGTGCCCATGATCGCCCGCGGACGGACAGGGCCGGGAACTGTTTGGTATAAAACCGGGCCAGCAGACCCGCCGCCAGTACACTGACTGCGAAAATAAGGGCTTCATGCTTCTGCACGGCAAGGGTAATTTCAATAGCCCCCATAAGCAGGGCAATTGCCGCCACCATGGTGCGTTCCCAGGCCTTAATTGGCAGATTCCGGTTGACCGCCGCGCTGCCCAGATTAATCGTAATGGCCCCCACCACGCCGATGGCATACAAATCACCAAGCGTGGCAAGACTCTGGAAAATGCTTAAGATCAGCACCGGCACCAGAACCGCCGGAATAAGGGCCAGCCAGGGCACGCCGAAATAATTCAGGCGGCTTAAAAATTTGGGCAGTTCATTATCCCGCGACATGGTGTACTGTACGCTCATCATTGCGCCAATGGCGGTGTTCACCGCGGATATCAGCAGCAGGCCGAACACAATGCCGCATATCCAGCCGAAAATTTTTCCGACGAAATCGGTGGCCATGACGCGCATAACTGAATTTTGAATTTCGTCTTCGCGCTTGTAATTTTGGTCCAACTGTTGAACCCGGGCCACCAGCGCCGGATGCGATTTCCAATCCGGATGGGTCTGTTTGAACGCGTCGGTTTTAGCCTGCAATTGCACCGCCGGCGTGGTGAATTTTTCGCCGGGATGTTTTGGATTCGGTGACAGCGCGCACATCGCCACCGCCAGCAATATGTTCAGCGCCACCACTTCCACCAGAACCGGATATATGGTTTTCTTGGCCGTACGCACAACGGGCTGCACCATGACCCCGGTCATGTTGGCCACCGCCTCAACTCCGGAAAGGGCCAGAACGACATTCACAAAGCTGAACCAGCGGGAGCTGAAATTTCCGGAAAGATTTTTTAATGCCGTTATCCGATGCCACCCGGTGGCCAGATGCGGAATGCAGAATATCGCGGTTATAAGCGTCAGAATCAGGGTTGCCTTGGCCACAATAAGTGCCGCAACGCCCACGCGGCGCAAGCCAAAATAATTCAGCAGCCCGATGACCACTATCGCCGCAATCGCGCATATCGGAATCAGCGGGCCATTATTGGGCACACCCAGATAATGAATGCCATCAAACGCGGACATCGCGGCGGTCACAATGTAATCCGCACACAAAAGCAGCGCCCCGATTACCGCCAACTGCCGACTGAATTGTTTTGCCGATGAATAGACTCCGCCACCATCGGGAAAGCAGCGGCAAATAATGGTGTACGCCCAGCCGACCAGAGCCACCAGAATACCGACGGCCACCACGTACCAGAAACTTTCGTACAGGGAATAGAAAAACGCCAGGCCCAGCACGTAAAATCGGCTGGTGCCCCAATCGCCATAAAGAATTGCGCCGGCGTGATACCACTTAAGTTCGCGTGGCCGCTCTTTTCGCGTGACCGAATGATCCAGCATTTACAAGTCCGCCTTCGGTCGGTCGCGGGTGATCCGCAACCGGCGACGACCGGCCTTTCACTATTTGCCTGCGAGGTTAGCTGTCGGGCTGGGTTCCGCTGTTTGACCCTTCATCGGCCATCCGATGAATTAGCCCCGTATAAGCAATTCAACTTCCGTACTTTGGCGGGATTTAACCCTCCACGCACGAAATTGATGCCAGCCCGCATTGTCGGGCCTTTTGGTTCCCCCGCTGTGGCCTTATTTCCGGTGGCCACATTCGGCGATTGCTCAGCGAATCAGCCGCTATCCTATCCCTAATGAATCGGGAGTCAAGAAAATCAGAACGAAATTGTCGCTTTACTAAATTAATAGTTTAGTAATACGCAATTACATGGCCATTTGATGTTACTGGATCTTTGACACAAAAATTCAGATTTTCACTCTCATAATCACCCTTGCCGCCACGATTGTATGGGTGTATGTTAGGTAACTGTTAGGATAATAATTATGCGTATTCAATCCATAAAAAAGTCCGCCCGCTCGGCTGATATTGTTTTGGCCACAGGACCATCACATCCTTTAGTCCGGCAGCCAGAGGCTGGCCTTCTGGGCCGATTCATCGGCTGGATACGCCAGCGTCGCACGCTGGATTGTGTGGCCGACCGGATGCCAAATGGATCCAAACGGATTCCACCCGCACCCCCTGTCCCGGCACCACGGCCAATCCCGGTTCCTTCGCCCGCACAATTGTCACAATTTGCTTATGCCGCCTTGGGCGATGATCGGTCTGCATTGGAACAGGAACTTTCCAGCCTGTGCCGACTTTGGCGAAGCGGACCGAACCCAACCGTCCGCCAAGGCGCGCGGCAGCGCGTCATGGAATTGTTGATTCCGATGGCTGCCCGCCTGGCCGGCAAATACCGTCATACCGCCACCGGCCTGACGCGCGACGACCTTCAACAGGAGGCTTTGCTAAGCCTGTGTGGCGCGCTGGAAACGTACAATCCGCGCCACAACGTTCCTTTCAGTGCATTTGCCCGCCGCCGGATGCATGGCGCGATTCTGGACGCCTTGCGCCGCTGGCACTGCCGCAAGCCCACCCCGATTGGAGTTTGCACAGGTCGGAACACAAACGGGGCCGCGGTTGAAACAGTCGATCTTGTACAGCATCTGCTGGCGGTCCTTCCGGCACTGCAACGCCGGGTGGTGGAACTGCACTTTGTGGCCCAAATGCCGCGCAGCGGCATCGCCGGGCTTTTGTGCGTGCATGTATCACGGGTGGGACAACTGCTTCGCGAAGCCATGGCGACACTGCGGACTCAACCGCACGCCGATCAATTCTTTTGCTGACTCCCCTCCGTCAATATCCGGCACACAGGCCACCGGCGGCGGGAAAAATGGGCGGCACCCGATCCACGGTCATTTCTTTTCATTCTTTTATTTTTCAGGAGCTTTATTATGGCAAAATATGCAGGTCTGCACCGCAAACTCAATACCCTTCTGGCCGCGCCGGAGGGAAAATGGCACGACATTTTTCTGGGCATGCACGAACTGGCAATATGTGTGTCATCGCGCATCAAATTCAGATCCAGTCAGGATTGTGAAGATGCCATAAGCGCTGCGGTAATTCATGCCATGGAACAACTGGCAAGCTATGATGCCCGCCGCCAAAGCGCCATAGCCTATTTCGGCCGGGTAATGGCCCGCCATATGCTGACCGGATTGCACGAAGTTGGCCAGACGCCGCTTCTGCATGATGCGTTTCCCGACCAGGATATGGAATGTTCCATTCTGGACCGGGCGATTTGCCATCATATGCCCGGCCGGGCGGCCCCTGCGGCGGCCCTGTATCGGCTGACCCATACCGATGATATCCAGAAGGTTCGCAATCTTCTGGATGTGTCGCTTGAACGCAGCCTTGCGGCCCTGGAAAATTCAGCCATCGCGGCTGAGCAGGATCAGGCCAGAATCTGCCTGATGGTGCTTCAGCATATTCGGAAGCTGTTGCTGGGCCGGTTTAATCGGATCGTAGCCGATCATCTGCGCATCAGCACCGGCGCGCCGGGTGCCGCGTCGTAAAAAAAAATGCCCCCCACCCGTTCGGATGGGGGGCAATATTTAAGTGACTTTCATGCCGGGCTTCTGGTCCAAATGCTCCGTCAATCCTGATTTGTCGGCATGAGGGAGCCTTAATGCGTCAGGGCGTACACCAGAATATTGGTGCCCAGCTTCAGCGAATCCGTTGTGGAATAGGCCTTAGCGTATGGGTTGGGAAGGTCTTCCCAGCCATTGGAAAGCGAAAACCGTGAATAAATGACCACCGGGTTGCCATCAATCGTCGCGGCTTCCAGCACAGGGTTATTCAACCCCGGTGCGGCGGTGGCCACCACCGGCGAATACGTGACATGCCGGACATTAAAGACATCGTTGTACACGGGCGATGTCATAGGCAGCAGGGCCAGTTTGTGGTGCGGCAGCACGAGCCGGATTTCCTTGCGGAACGCGGTATCAAATGCGCTGGCCCCCATGGCGTCATCCACCAGAATCACGCCGCCGGCGTGGAGGTAGTTATGCAGATTCTTTATTTCCGTGGCCGTCCAGGCGAAATTGCGCAGGCCGGTCATGTAAATAAATGGATATTTACCGACTTGCAGGCTGTCCAGCGAAACTTTGGCACGCTTGAACTGAACGCTGACGGTGGTTTTCTGGTCAATGAATTTCAAAAGGTTGGGCAGGCCGTGCGGCGTCGGATTCCAGTCGCCATTGTTCACCACCTGGGCAATCACCACCTGATCGCGCGTGGCAATGCGTGACTGCTGATAAATTTTCTGAATTTCAAAGGCCCGGCCATACTGGAAATTGGCCAGGACATAGGTCAGGATATTGGCCCCCAGACGCAGTGCGTCCTGCTGGGCATACAGCGTGCCGCCCTTAATCGGATGCGAACCCGCGTCCCAGCCCCAGCTCATGTCCACCGGCGAGAAAATAATCCCCGCCCGGCAGCCCATGTACATCACGCGAAGATAGGCGGGAATCTGTTTCCACGCCCCGGTGCCCACACGCACACGCATGGTCTTAATGCGGTTTAAGTCATGGAACATCGGGTCATCCAGCGGAAGCGCGCCGAACGGATGGTGCGGGAACAGTTCATGTTCAAAGGCCATGGCGCTTTGATTGAACTTGGGACGCCCGCAACTGGAATTAATAAGAATGGTTCCGCCCGCAATCACATAGCCGCGCATGCGGGCCAGAATCGCCGGGCTGAAATTCGGCAGCGGCGTCCAGCCGGTGATATACAGCACGGGCAATTGCGTCGGGCTGTAGCTGAAGCGGGTGGGGTCCACCTGAACGTAACGGTAATGCAGGCCAAGCTGGGAATTGGTCCAGTTCATCAGGGTTTCAAGGTCAAGGGTTTCAGTGGGGTAGTTGACCACGCGGTGGTTCTTAATGACATTCAGATTCAACATGCCGATAAGCGCCGGTGGGGCGGGCTTGCGGTGGTGTTCCGACCGACGAACGGGAGTGGCCGGCAGAGGCAGCGGAGCGGTGGCTTCGCCGCCCGCAAGGCGGGTGCGGTGCGCACGTGGCGGAACCCAGGCTTTCGGATTCACAAATGACCCACGAACCGCCCCGCCGACAGCGATAAGGGCCGCGGCAAAAAGCGTTGAAGCAAGGGTTCCAGCTTTTACGAACGTCATGTGGCACCTCACGATTTTGGCTGGGCAGGCCGCAGAACCCAAAAAGGGCGCAACGACCCTGCGGGGTTTAGCACTTAAGTATAACGACCAGTTAAGGGAAATGATTGCGGAATTTTGATAATTTTGTGGAATTATCCGCGATTCGCAAAGTCCTATAATAACAACTCTGCAAGACGGTTAACCAGTCTATTCCCGGTCAGGATGGCGTAAGCACGGCATCCGTTGGTACGGGTGGCTTGGTTCGGGGTTTGCCGATTTTTGTGACACCATGCTCGGTCGGACGACAGGAAGTGCCCTTGTCGCTGCCCAAACGCCGCCCAAGAAGGCGAAAACGATTGGTACGCCGCAAATATTGGCAGATCCCCATTCAAACCCCGCATATATTATTTACCATTTTAGGTACCGTCGGATACCATGGTTGGCCGGAAAGGAATTTACAGCATGAAACTTGAATCGATCAAACTCAAGAACTTCAAGACGTTCCAGGATGCTGAGCTTAAAAACATTCCACGCCTGTGCGTGTTAGTGGGTGCAAACGGTACGGGCAAGTCCACACTTTTAAGTGTGTTTGGCTTCCTTAAAGATGCCTTGACCGAGGATATTCCTGTCGCCCTGACGCGACTGGGCGGGAGCCGGGGGTTTCAGGAGGCGCGCAGCCGCAACGCCGAGGGGCCGATTGAAATTGAATTGAAATTCCGGGAGAAAGATAATTCGCCGCTGATCACCTATACGCTGGCCATTGATGAAATGGATGGAAGACCAATCGTAAAGCGCGAAGTGCTTAAATACCGCCGGGGCAGCAAGGGGCAACCCTGGCACTTTCTGGATTTTAAGAACGGCCAGGGAACCGCCGTTACCAATGAACCAGACAAGGTGAAAAATGAAAGTGAACTGATGCGCGAAGATCAAACGCTTAAGTCGCCGGATACATTAGCGATCAAGGGATTGGCGCAATTCAAAAAGTTTCCGGCAGCAATGGCTTTGGGCGACCTGATATCCAACTGGCACATTTCCGATTTTCATATCCAGCGTGCGCGGCCGGAACAGGAGGCCGGCTACGCCGAGCACCTGTCTAAAGAAGGTGAAAACCTCGCCCTCGTCACTGAGTTTCTTTACAAGCGCCACCGGAATGTCTTTGACGAGATTATCAAACACCTTAAGCAGCGTGTGCCCGGGATCACCAATGTGGATGCCAAAACCACCGAAGAAGGCAGGGTATTGCTTCGGTTTCAGGATGGCGCATTTGCCGATCCATTTTTAGCCCGGCATGTTTCTGACGGCACCATCAAAATGTTCGCATACCTTGTCCTTCTTTACGATCCTCGGTCACATCCGCTGCTTTGCGTGGAGGAGCCGGAAAACCAACTATACCCCCGGCTGCTGACTGAATT
>JAJZEY010000243.1 GCA_021805585.1 Planctomycetota bacterium | reverse complement strand
CCGTATGGGCAACTTTCAGCGCGGGGCAGCCGGTCTGGTTGGTACATTCCAGGCAGTACTCGCACACTTCTTCAGTGACATTCATGAAGGTTTTCTGACGTAAAAACCCCTGTTCCTTTTTTTCCGTCACTTCCGCGCGGTGCCGCCGCCGCTAGAATGTGATACCGCATTCCTTATCCGCAACCACTACTTTTACGCCATCTTGCAGCAGAATCCGTTCAAGCATGTCGCGGTAGGTGTCCCGATCGGCCGGATTCATTCGGAACACACGGGGCTGCGGCTCGTTGCGGCCTTCTTTGCCGCGGAAGCGCAGCGGCCCGGCGGCATCCGGAATCATGGAGCGTACAATGCGTTCAATGTCGTGTGAAAGCGCCTGATGGCCCAGAATGTCCTTTTCCTGTGTCGGGTTGGTCTGATGACCGGTCATGGCCGTGGTACCGTTTTGCAGGATAATGTAGGTAATATCCTGCCCCTGATTTATGGAATTGGCGATGGCCAGTTGACCTGAATGGAAAAAGGTGCCATCCCCCATGAACACAATCTGTTTGTTGGTGATAAATGGGTCCACACCGCCGCCGGTCGCACCGCCAAGCCCCATGCCGCTGTAGTTGTGCATAAGCGGTTTGTTGGGTTCAAACATCATCATGGTGTAGCAGCCGGTGTCGCCATGGGCGACAAGGTCAATAGGTCCCTTGCCGTAATGCTGCTGCATATATTGCGGATCCATCATGTCCTTGCGGATTTCAAGCAGTGCGCTGGAAGAATCACGATGCGGACAGCCCGGGCAATAGGCCGGCGTGCGCACCGCGACATCCCCCGGCGCGTTGTTGGCCATGGCGATGGTCGCAAGTTCTTCAGACAGCCGCCCGTTGGATAATTCGTGGGGAATATTGGGCGTATCGCGTAAAAAGCGAGTCAGAATTTCAATAAGCATGGAGGGATGCAGACCGCGGGTGGATGGAATGCCGGGCCGGTCGCCGGGGAATGTTTTGCCCCATACCTGAACGTTTGCATTGGGAAGGTCCGGATGTAGTTGCCGCTGGAGGGCAATATGCTCCGAAACCTGTTTTTCAATAAAGCTGCGGCGTTCTTCCACCACTACAATTCTTTCGCACATACCGGCCAGCTCATCGACGAGTTTCGTGTCAATGGGATAGCTTATCGCCAGCTTAAGAATGGGAAACGTGGTGGACAGCCCCATTTCATGCAATGCGTGAACCAGGAATGTATGCGACATGCCCGATGATATAAAGCCGACCGGACATTTTTCGCTGCGACCGCCGCGCCAGGTCCGTTCAATCGGGTTAATAATTCGGGAAAGCCCCAACTGCCGGCTGCGTTCCAGGAGGGCGGTGAACCGGTCGGCAAAGGTCAGTTCCTGTCGCCAGCTCCGCGGCGGAAGCAGAACGGTGTTCTCCACCGGAATTTTGCCGGTTTCAATGGCAATGCGATCGCGTGTGGAAATCACCGGCCAGTGGTTTTCCCGGCAGGTAACCGTGCCGCCGCCATCGGCCAGCGCCACCGTGACCATCATTCCCATGTAAAGCTTGGATGCGGCGGAAAGGTCAAAGGCCTGGGCGACCCAGTCTTTTAATTCCTGCGGATTGGCCGGTTCAATAACCGGGACGCGCAGGTGCTCAAAAAGGAAGCGCGAGTCCGCGGGGACTTGGGTTGAATCACTCCAGGGATCATCACCACTGACGACTAAAGCTCCACCCGCCGGATGGGGCACGCCGGCCAGATTTCCCAGTGCCAGGGCATCGGATGCGACATGCAGGCCGACGGATTTAAAAACCGCAATTCCCTTTACGCCCACCATTTGTGCGCCATTTAGCATCGCGACGCTGATGGCCTCGTTATTGGCCATTTTGGCGCAAACACCCTTGCTGTCCAGCAATTCGCCAATGTCGCCGCAGGTATCAAAAAAACCGGCCAGTGGCGAACCGGGGTAGCCGGTCAGCAGGGCGACGCCGCCGGGAGTTTCCAGACAGCCCTTTACCAACAATTCAGAGCCGCCGAATATTTCGGTACCGCTTTCGACTACGAACCGAGGGTCTATCTTCATGCTTTTTTTCCGTATGCTGATACCATATTTAGCCGGTCCAATTGGCGTTCACTAAGTCTTTTGTATTTAAAGACTTGCACTCGCCAATAACGCCGCGATATTGCTGCCTGCATGGCACGCTGCGCCAACCAGGCGATGCGGATTGCAGCGGTCGCCTGGGCGGCCAAACACCTGTCGCGCTGCGAAGCATGCCGTTGCACGCGATTGTTTCCGCCATAGGCCACAGCCGCCGGAGTGTCCAGGGGCGACATTCCGGGCCGTCAACCATGGACTGCATTATAACCGCAGCCAGCCTGTAAAACCATGGAATTACAGGACCGACAGGTCCAGGGGGCACCAATTTTTCGCCAATCTACAAAAAAACCGCTTAGCGGGCCACGCAGCGTGGCCGCGAGGGAACCCAACCAGACCCAAAAGACCGAAAGGCGACCCAAACCGAATTTCAAAATACATGACCCACAAATAAAAACGGAGTCATCGCGGCGGCAACGGGCGGATGGGATGTCCGCAATCAGGCGATCCACAGATTCCCCGGTTTGCCCAAGTTCCCCGCAAGAGCGGCGGAAACGTCCTGGTGTCTTCACGTCCTTGTGCTGAAAATATTCATCCAGTGCGACCAAAATAATTGCTCCGCGGACAATGAAATTAATGGATTTCTATCCGAGCAATAGCGACGTGTGCAATCCGCATGATTTATGCCCTTCCGCAAAATCTATGGCAATTGGACACTGCGGCAGTCAAAAAGACCGCCGGCGAAATTGCCGGATTCCGCCTGCAAGCGAACGGAAATTTTTGTTTTGCCATGTGTCAGGCTGGGCGGAATATCGTAAAGAATCGTATGCAGGTGGCCGGGATCAATGGCATTAAGCACCTGCGTGGCGATGACTTTTCCATTCGCCATAATGTGAAAAGTTCTGCCCCCACTGTCGCTGCCCCACCAGGTGCAGGCGAGTGCCATGGGCGAATCGGGCAGTACCTTCAGGTTAAAGGTAAAGCCGCCGCCGTCGTGGGCGTCAATCCAATGGCCGACGGGCGATTGCCCCTGGTCCATATTCACTTCATCGCGCAGCTGATGTTCGGCCAGCGATGCGGCATTTCCGATAATCAGCCTGTCTATTGTGTGCTGGCGCACAAGGCGATCGGTTTTGCGTCGCTGACTCTCCAGCCGCTTTTCCCGCATCCACTGTTTGGGCGTTACCGGATTAAAGTAAACCATGTAGCGCTCATGGGCTACCTTATAAAATGGGACCAGTTTCAGATCGTGTGGTCGGCCAACGCCATGCGTATGCCATACCAGCGGCATTTCCGGATCTGGTTTCACCCATTGATCCACCGGTGCCTCATCCACCAGCAGTTGCGGAATGACCGTCGGGTCAGGCACATTGGCCCATTCATACTGATTTCCATTCGCGTAGGGTACAGGCGGAAGCATCAGATCATTGCCCAAAGTGGCGGCCAGTACGGTCGGGCCGGCAATGATGGCGAAAGTGGAAGGATGATGGGCCATTTTTTCGATTCGTAGCGGCATTTTCAGTTCAATATCCAGCCGGTCGCCGTTGGCCCAGGTACGGTTTATATCCAGGTAGTCGCCCGGTTTGCCCGCATCCATCGGTTGGCCGTTCAGGCGAATGTCCATCGCCGGCGTGGACCAGTACGGGTGCCGGAGCTTAATAAGCGCGGTCGTCGGCTTTTCGCAGGTAAAATCAATTCGTACGGTACCTTCATCCGGAAAGCGGGTAGTCTGACGGATTTTTATGCCGGCGGCTTTCCAGTTGAGTTCGGAAGCCAAAAAAAGATTAACCCAAAGCGTTTTTTCATTGTGGTAATACACGCCACGGGAATATTTGGAATGGTTTTCCATACCGGTGCTCATGCAGCACCAGCAGGAATCCCAGGGGGTGTTAAAAGTTTTGAAATGGCCCGCGCGCATGGACAGGTAGTAAGTCATCATCCCGGTGGCCGGGTCTTGCGAACCAAGGATATGGTTGACCAGGGCACGTTCAAAAAAGTCCGCCGCCTCCATGGTGGCATTCCAACTGAAGTAGTGCTCGGTAAGTTTGAGCATATTGTAGGTACAGCAGGTTTCGGCGGTTCCTACGCTTAACTGCTGCCAGGCATCGCCCAACGGAAAAAAATATTCATGATTGCTGTTTCCGCCGAATACATAGCTGCGATGGCGAACCACGGTTTGCCAGAAGAATTCCGAACCGGTGCGGAATTTATCTCCGCCGCCCAATTCGTATTGCCGCGCAATGCCGATGACACGCGGAATGTATTGATTGGAATGGCAACCGGTAAGAATGTCTTTCTTGAGCATTAGAGGGTCGAGTTGGGATTTTTCATTGAAAGCTTCCGCGATTTTCAAATATTTGTGTTTTCCCGTAATGCTGTAAACATCCGCCAGAACTTCGTTCATGCCGCCCTGTTCGCTGATAAGCATGGTCTGCATTTGGGCCTGATTAAGTTTAGCGGGGAACTCGGCACACCAATCCGCCATGCCGATCAGTATATCTCTGGCCTGTTTGCGGCCAACATGCAGCCACACATCGCGCAAGCCAGCCATAATTTTGTGTATAGAATACCAGGGCGACCACATGCCATTAAGCGAAAACGAAAAAAGCGCTTTTGGATCGCCCACGTTAATGTTGCCGGCCAGAGCCTGCTTGAAGGCGGCGATGCTGCCCGGCAGGCCGGCACAATAGCCCTTGAATTGGGGATCGTGTCGGCCGTTGGCCTTCTGACATTGGGCCAGCCGCGGCAGGATATAATCCATTTTTTCCAAAAGTCGAGAATCGCGCGTGTGGGCATACATCATCGCACAGGCGGAAAGATAGTGCCCGCATATGGTGCCTCCCTGGCCACCACTATCCCAGCCGCCAAGAGTCGGAGCCTTGGGCGGAATGCCGGCGACTTTTTGGAACGATGATAGCAGGCGGTTACAGTCATAGGCCAGCAGATAATTCAAATCCCGCGTCATGTTTGCATGGAATGGTCCAGACAGGATTTTGACGTCAGCCAGGTCAAACGAAGAGGCTTTTATGGCCATGCCGGGCGCGGTATAGCCAGATTGCTTGCCCTGCGGAATCGTCGCTTTTGTGGCGCGTTGTGTCGCAGCCATAACCGTACCAACCGCCGCGCTTGCCACCAATGCTCGCCGTGAAATTTTTACCATGAGAATGTCTCCAGTCGTCGCCTTTAATTAAATGAGCATAACAAAATGCCTCCTTGAATGCTACGCCGTTTTATCGCTGCGGTTCGCGGGGGTCTGCCAATTTTTCCGGCGATAGGGAACATAGCTGATGAATGGGCCAATCCGCATTCATTGGGCGGATATTCAGACCGCCCGACAATCGTCGTCGTCGCAGGAAGGGAAATGGCTTCCAGGAAAGTTTTCGCTGCGGAGCCCCAACTATACTGGGCGACATTTATCCTTCCAGATATAAACGGGCACAGCCGGGTCGCGGTTGTTATTCTGCTGCCGTCGCGGCGGTGGGAAGGAGCGGCATGGCTGGTTTTAATCCGGGATGGGGGCTGATCTTGGGATAAAATGGCGATCAACAAATCAGGACAGGAATGTTGAATCCAGGAGATTAAGCAAAAGGAAGATCAAAAGCGGGATTATAAAAATGAGCCGTTCCAATGCGACGTTGCAGGCCATGGCTCGCGATGTCACCTTCAAGGTTTTGAAGGCCAGTTCCAGATGCTTCTGGACGGTTCGCGGACTGATTTTCAGCTCGGTGGCGATTTGTTCATTGGTTTGTCCCCGTGCAACACCCAGCAATGTTTCAGCCTGCCGGGGTGAAAGTCCGAGCGCTTCCAGCGGCCGGGCGGAGGGTGAGGCACCGCGGCGGCACCGCAGCATCAGCAGTCGTTGCCGATCCGCGGTGCGCAGCAACCGAATATGAAGATGGTCCGCTCCGTTGGGCGTCACCATGGGCGCTGGTGTGGAGTCCGGGGCGGTTGCTTGACCGGCGCGCATCCATTCAAGAATTTCCCTCGGGAGAGTCGATGAGCGTTTTTGATGGCCCGGAAAAAATTCTTTTAACCACTGTTGGGCCTTTTCGGTCATCATTTCAATGCGGCAGTTTCCCCGCAAACCAATCACTCCCTCCGGCAGACTTTCCAAAGCCGCCCGGTTGCGCCGCAGCCGCCGCGACAATCTTTCAAATTTGCGGGCGTCGGCAAACGCGCCGGTCAGGTGCGGTCTTAAAAGATTCAGAATGTCGCGGTCCCGCTCGGTAAAATCCGAATCCCTGCGATTGAACACCAGGGCCGCAATAAGGGGCCGGCGCGCCGGAAGCGTCATGCTGATCTGATATTCCACGCCCAGGGGGCCGTAAAAATTATGGTACAACGCGGTGTCATGGTACTGATCCTGGGTAATAAAATCACTGATTTTCAAGGCCCGTCCGTCGCCGGTCTGTTTATGGTGACAGATCACCGGATGTTCGTCCATGTATCGTGCCAGTGCCGCCGCCAGCTTCCGGACGTCATACTTGTCCGGTTCAATAAAGCCGGTGGACTCATGGGTCATGGGATTCACTTCGGTATAGGATGTCAGATCGGAATTGAGCAGTTTTGCCAGACCGGGAATCACGGCGCGGGCCAGCTCTGTCCGCGAACCGGCACTCCGCATTTGGGCCAGCAGGGTCATGATTTGGGGATAATCGGTCTGTAATATATTAGTCATCTAAATATGTCCGTGTATTATGTGATTCTTGCGACAGGGCCATCATCTAAACCGCGGCCGATTGCCCCAGCCGGAATTCTGCCACATGGTCGACGATGTTGCAAGCCGGTGGGCGGTCATTGGTAATTAGCGAAAATGATTCCGTGAAACCGCAATTGATTGCGTCGCCGCGCCAATTGCTCCGAAGCCGGGGCGGCTTCAATCGGCTGTTTTAGAGCGGACCGCCCGCTGATGCGATCGGCGATTCTCCGGAAACAGAGTGGCCCAAGCGCGGAAATCATCAAATAACTGCATTTCTATGAAAAACCTGCGAAAAGGCGTCTTGTATTCAGGCATTTTGGGAAATATGCGTGCTGCGCCAATTTGTTAGCCGACGGATTAAGTTTCCACTGATATTGGCGCCGCCACGATGTTATAAGTTATTTATTGTACCCGTTTTGTGGACCAGATGACCAATTCAGAAATCGCGGAAACTGCGTCCGTTACCCCGGGAAATCCGCGCCCGATTGCTGGTTAAAGTTTCCTGTTCACCATAATTTTATGTGACAAAAACCCCTATAAAAACCGCTGCTGTATCTGAAAATATGTCTGACCATACGCATTTGAGCGTATTGCGGCGCGCGAAAGTCTGTTTATGCTTAAATCCATTCCCGTCTTGCGCGGGAGTGAGATTGTGAGCTTGGTCGCGTGGTAAACCGCTGTGTCGGTCTTTCCGTGGCGGCTCGTATGATTTTTCAGGGAGTAGCAGCAATGAATAAGAGTTCAATTCGTATCAATGGCCGTCGTGCACGGAATGGGAATTGCAGTAAGAACGGATTCGCTTTGCGTCATGCCAAGCGGCATCCCAAGGCAATGGCCGCGTATTGCGGTTTAGCCGGCGCTTCCCTGTTGCTGATCGGCGCGCCCACGCGGCCTCTGGCGGCGGCGACCATTACCTGGAATGGCTCGGCGTCGCAGCTTTGGAGTAATCCCGCAAACTGGACGCCCACCGGCACACCAGGCAGCGGTTCTTACCAGACCGTGGTGATAGGCAGCCCGGCCTCCAGCGCTACGCCTGCACAGGATGATTATTCCACCAGCGTTAACTCTCTTACCATCAACTCCGGTGCCGTGGCGGAAATCAATCCTGGAGTTAATCTGACGATCAACAGCGCTGGCTACATCGCCAATGACGGCACATTTACCGTGAACAGCACTGGCGGCAACCAATCCACCGGCATCGGCATTCAAGACTCGGTTGAGATCAAGGGTACCGGCGCAATTGTCCTAAACGCCAATGGTGGTGGCCTCAATGCCGCGGAATTCTATGACGCCGGCTACAGCAACCTGACCCAGGATGCCGGCCACACCATTGAAGGCACGGGGCAGATTAACGTTGACACATTCACCAATAACGGCACGGTCAACGCCAATTCCAGCGGCAATACGCTGCTGCTGCTAACCAATTCAGCGGCTTACACCAACAACAGCCTGATGGAAGCCACCAGTGGCGGAACTTTGGAAGAATCCGGCACCACCATCAATCAGGGTGCCAACGGCCTGATTGAAGCCAATGGTGGCAATGTGCTGCTTAACGGCGGCACAATTTCCGGCGGCACGCTGACGAGCCTTTCCGGCAGCGAGATCGATGAACAGAACGTCA
>JAJZEY010000142.1 GCA_021805585.1 Planctomycetota bacterium | reverse complement strand
TTACGTCCCGCATTATTACATTGGCGCCGGTTCCATGACCGTGCAGTCCATATCCGGGCCTGTGGTGACGCAGCCCAATGCACATGGCGGCGCGATATATGCGTATACGGGCAAGGATATTACCGGCAATTTCATGGGGTTGCCCTTTTTCTACTGGCCCGAAATATCCGGTACCACCGCCCAGCCCACCACGCCGCTGCGGTCCTTCGGCGTGGGCTATTCCAACACGTTTGGCGCCTCCGTGACAACGGACTGGAATTTGCTGGAACTGCTGGGGCAGAATCCGATTCCAGGTATTGATTTGGGGCTGAATCTGGATGAATATTCCAATCGCGGACCGGGCCTGGGAATTAATTCGCGTTTTCGCCTGCCCGACCAGCCCAACGCCCATGGCTCGCTGCAAAGCTTTATCATGTATGACGACGGGACCGACCAGTTGGGTGCCAACCGCGACAACCTGCCGCTGTCAAGCCATGTGCGCGGCTTCGTCTCCGGCCGCTACCAGCAGGACCTTTCGCGGCAATGGACGCTGGCGGTTCAGGGGTCGTATATTTCCGATGAGAATTTTCTGGAACAGTATTTCCAGAATGAATACGCCACCGCCCCGGAACAACAGACCTCCATCGACCTGCGGCAACAACACAATACCGAAGGCTTCACGATTATCGGAAAATGGAATCTGAACCGGTTTGTGGCCAATGCGGACCTGGAAGATAATGAATTTTCCGTGCAGCGGTACCCCGAAGCCCATTACTGGAGGCAGGGGGACAAACTGCTGGGAATTTTCACTTACTATTCCGATACCAGCGGCGGCGTGCTGAATGACAAATTCAGCTCCCTTACGCCTGCCCAGCGAGCGCTGACGCTGAACTTTCCCGGCATGAACCCGAATGAAAGTTTCAGCAACTACTATCTGGCCAATGGCTGGACGGACAACAGCGTGGCACGCGGTGACACCCGTCAGGAAATAGACCTGCCACTGGGAGCCGGCCCGATTGAATTCACGCCCTTTGTCACCGGACGCCTGACCTACTGGGATACCAGTTTTCCGGTCACCAACAACCAGACCGGCGGCAATACCACGCGGGCCTGGGGGGCCGGCGGGTTTCGTTCCACGGCGACATTCTGGAAGGTCTATCACGGTTTTAATTCCGACTTCCTGGATGTGCATTCCCTGCGCCATATTATTCAGCCGGAAGTCAGTCTGTTTGCCTCCGGTTCCAACGTGCAGCGCGGCTATCTTCAGCCGTTTGACCGGAATGTTGAAGGCATCACCGACGCCAGTGGCGCGGAATTCGCTTTGCGGCAGATTCTTCAAACCAAACGCGGCCGACCCGGTGAACGGCAAATTGTGGACTGGATCACCCTGAATGTATCCGCGGATATGTTCTGGAATGTGCCGACAACCGGCCCATTTAACGCGGCCAATCCGATTTATGCCGGAGCGCCATTTTCCACCAGCGATTTCGGCCAGCCGACTATCGGCTATTACGATTTCAGCCGACCGGAACTAAGCCAGGTGGCCGACAGTTTAAACGCCAATGCAACCTGGCGGGCCGGTGCCAACGTGCGGGTTCTGGCGGATGAAAGCTATAATCTGGATGTCAGTCAATTGGAGGAATTTGATACCGGTGTGGTGATTGACCAGTCGCCGGACATATCTTATTTTCTCGGAAACAGCTATATCCGCGCATTGGAAACCGACCAGTGGACGGCATCAATGGATTACCGCCTGACGGAGAAATATTCGTTTGCGGTAACTCAAAGTTACGATTTTGCCATTGACCATAATATTCTCTCGCAGTTGACTATCGTGCGGAAGTTGCCGCGGTTTTATTCGGGTATTACGCTTAGCTACAATGCTGACACACGTTCGGAAGCGGTGTTTTTCAGCATCTGGCCGGCCGGGTATCCGCAGTATGGCATCACCAACACTTCCGCGCTGCAAGGGGCACTGCCCTGATGGCGGCCGGCGCATGGAGAGTATATTGTTCCTTCGTTGACATGCCCTTGCCGCGTGCAAAATAAGGCGATAAGTTTCCGGATGACGGATTAAATTCAAGCACCAATTTCACCGATTCAGCGGCTATTTGAAGTCAGGCATCATTTCATCTACGCTGCTTTAATGCGGTAGCGTTGGAATATCGACAAATAAAAATACCAATCCAGCCTCGCACATGGAAAGAAAATGGCCGGACTTTTTGATGATGACCCGCCTGCCGCCAAACCGGCGAATTCCGGCCGTCGGGCGACGCGCAAAACGCCGAAGGACGCGGTGCAGGGCACAGGGCATCAAGTTGGTAATCCCGCAAAATCCGGATTTGACAAGCCAAAAGAAACGGTCCCGGACCCATCCCTTGTGGAATTGGCCGCTTCGCCCCCGGTTGTCAAACCCGCGGCGGTTATTCGGCCGTCCGTGTCGCGGCGGTCGTCGTCGGCGGATATTGAATCCCAAACTGAATCCAAACATGAATCGGCACCGGTGTACAGTGTGGCCCAGGTAAACAGTCTGATTCAGCGGGCAATCGCCACCCGTCTGCCGGGAGCCATTCTGGTGCAGGCGGAAATTTCCAACTTTTCGGTGTATGGAAAAGGGCACGCATTTTTTAAACTTAAAGATGCCCATGCGGAAATTCCCTGCATGATGTGGCGCGACACGCTGGAGCGGCTGCGTTTCAAGCCCCAGGATGGGATGGCCGTGCTTGCGGAGGGAACCGTCAAGCTTTATGAGCCGCAGGGGCGGGTAAATTTTTATGTCAGCCGTCTGTTACCGCGGGGGGCCGGTGAACTGGAGCTTGCGTTTCGGCAGCTTTGTGAAAAGTTGCGCGGCGAAGGCTTGTTTGATGCGGCGCGCAAGCGGCGACTGCCGTTGTTGCCGCAACGCATCGTCATTATCACAAGTCCCACTGGAGATGTGATTCACGATGTGCTGACCACCGCCTGGCGACGATTTGGGGGCCTGCATGTCCTGGTGTATCCGGTGCGGGTGCAGGGGGCCGGTGCGGCCCGGGAAATCGCACAGGCTATTGGACAGATCAATGCCCATGCGGCGGAACTTGCGGTGGATCTTATTCTGCTGGTCCGCGGCGGCGGTTCGCTGGAGGATCTATGGGCTTTTAACGAGGAAATCGTCGCGCGGGCCATCTTCGCCAGCGGACTGCCGATTGCCACCGGCATCGGCCACGAACCAGATACCACGATTGCCGACCTTGTGGCGGACCTGCGCGGTCCGACTCCGACCGGGGTAACGGAATTAACCATTCCGGATGTCCGGATTCTTTTGCGCCAGTGCGGCACCCACGCCGATACCATGCGTCACGCGGTGGCCAGCGCTCTGCTTCATGGCGACAAAGACCTGCGCGTTGCAGCCGGGGAATTGGCGGGAGAATTTCATGCGCTTATCCGTGACCGTCAGCGACGGATAGATGAACTTGCAATGCGGATTGCCGGCATTGAACCACGGCACGCGGTGGCCCAGGGCTGGCGCAGACTTGAAGATGCCCAGCGCAGGCTTCGCACCGCGCCGCAGCGGGATTTGCAGCGCTCCATCCGGCGGCTTGCCGCGATGAAGGAAAGACTGGAGCGCAAATCGCCGCGCATTTTGCTGGCCCAATGCGGTATGCGGCTGTCGCCCGTGGGCCGACAACTTGCCGCAGGCATGCAACTTTCCTTAAAAAGTCGGCAAGCCATCTTGGAATCCGCAAGGCAGAGGCTGGAGTTAATTGGCCCGCAGGCGGTTCTTAAGCGCGGCTATTCCATTACGACCGATGCGGCCGGACGCGTTCTGCTTTCGGTAAAGCAGATTACGCCCGGGGAAAGTCTGACGACCCGACTTGCGGATGGCAAAATTCAGAGCCAAAACGCCCGTTTGTTCGAACGCGATTAGTTGAGCATTCCGCCCGAATCCGCGGGTGACGGAACGGTTTATGGCCGTCATGTCATTCGCCACTCGCCTCCAATCGGGACCATGCCCGTAAATCAGGAAGGAACGGCCCACTGACGGCGAATTCCGTATTGCACGCTGGTTACTTGTGGAATTACGATTGGCGGTTCCCGGCCCGGTGCGGAAGACCGACGTTCCTGGAGACCGAAAAGAGCCTCATCCGTCGCAGGCGGCATTTCACTTTTTCTTTTACGCTCTTGTGTCAGCGTACTTCTGATTATCCGATCTGATTTGGGGGCGGGTGCCGGGCCGCGTAATTCGTCGCGCCGATGCCCAACCTCCGGACGATTCCAAGGCGTGCCTCGCCAATCCCGATTTGCCGGCGCGCCAGCGCACCGGAGGACAGAATGCCGGTCCCGTCGCAATCAGGCTCGTGTTGTCAGTTTTTCCACCAGGCGTTGGCCGAGGCGCTGGAATTCACCGGCTCCGTGAAAGCTGACGCGCTTAAAAATCCGCTGAATCAGGGGTGCGGAAATATCATCCTCTGTTTGCAGCCACGGATTGGCGGCAAGAAACGCCGGAAATTCAATTTCATACCGTGCGTAAAGTGCGGACCATTGGTTCCGAAAATCGGCTTCACCAATCGCGTCACAGGAGCGATCGCACAACAATTCGTACACATCGGCGATGAGCGGAAAATCGTGTGACACGCGATGCGGATTACCTTGTGCGTTGGTTGCGTGTGCCAATGAATGGTCCAGAAAATGGGTTTCGTAAAAGTGCATTTCCCGTTCCATCAGGTGCGATTCCAAATGGAACGTGCCGGCAATACGCTGCAATTGCTTTCGCGGATCCGTCAGAAGATTTTCGTAGCCGACCGTCAGATTGGGACATCCCAGCGTATCCTGCACGGCCCGCACGGTGCATTCCAGCCACAGGACCAGACCGGTAAGATGCTTAAGACCCGATGAGGCGCATAGCGAATCGGCCACGGCGGCTGGATGCCGCAAGGCCAGAAGATAGTTGGCCTGACAGGGAATTTCCGCAAACAATCGCTGCCAGAAAAATAGCAAGCGGTTCATTCGCGGGTCTTTCAATGCCCATATGTCGCGGGTGGCAAAGCGCCGGGCAAGAAGGTTTTTTGCCTCTCGGAGGATGCGGCCATATTCGGCTGACGATTCAATCCGTGCGCGGGAAAGCCCCGGCCAGCCCAGATGCCTGTCGGCCAGTTTCAGAAGATTGGTGTTAATGTGCCCAATGGCGGTGTCTTCCCAGAAGCCGCGCGGATTATTGGCATTAGGGTGAACCATTTCATCGCCAAGGTCTATGCCGAATACCGGTAGCAGCCGGGTTAATGCGCTGGTGCCACTGCGCGGCGAACCGAGAACCACAAAAGCGACTTTGTTTTCCATAACCTTCCGAATCCCGCATCAGTCCAACTTTTTTTGGCCGCCTTGCGGCAAAATTCTCGCCGGCGGCGCAGTTCGCAGTCAGGCTTCCCATCACTCCATCGTCCTGCCTAACGCGGAGAATTCTAATAGGTTGCACTTATGTCTATTTTTTGAGGTTATAGGGCGGTGAATTATGCGGGGGGGCGCGGGATTGGCCGGGCGGAGCCTTTCGTCGGCCATCGGAACGGGTTGGTTATGCGATTTGCTTCACACGCCAGCGGGCTGCTTCAACGGGGCCTTTTCATGCGGCCAGGCGGGTGCTTTACCCAGCAGGTCTTCCCAGCAGCATCGCAAAACCTCCGCCACCGACCAGGCTTGGGCAATACAGCCACGTGGCTGGTGGGGCGCGTCGCCATCGGCAATTTCACTTATTGAACCAATTCCGGCCACCAGAAGGTGCGATTCCAACGGCTGAATAAAGCCATACGCCTTTTGCCGGGCCGCCGCTGATCCGCCATTGGCCCGTACATATGCCGACACAAACGGTCCAATCAGCCATGGCCAGGCGGTGCCCTGATGATAGGCATGGTCCCGGCTGTTCTGGTCGCCACAATAATGACCGATATAGCGGGCCGACCCCGGTGCCAGTGTCCGCAGGCCCATGGGAGTTAAAAGGTCGCGCTGCACCACGTTGACCACGGCCGCGGCCTTGTCCGCCGGCAGCATGCCAAACGGCAGGCTGGCTGCGATAATCTGATTCGGTCGAATGGAATCATCCGGTGTGCCATCAGGTGAAATAACATCAAACAGGCAATTGCGGGCGGGGTTCCAGAATGTTTTAACAAAATTTTCGGCACAAAGCCGGGCGGTTGCGGCAAAAGAATCGGCGCGCGTGTTGTCCGCGGCGGCACGGGCTACAACTTCCATTACTTTCAGCGCATTGTACCAGAGCGCTGAAATTTCCACCGGCTTGCCATAACGCGGCGTGACCACTTCGCCGCCAATTTTCGCATCCATCCAAGTCAGTTGCACGCCCGGTTCTCCGGCACAAATCAGGCCGTCGGCGTCCATATGAATGCCGAAGTGGGTTCCGGTGCGGTATTTTTCCAGAATCTGGCAAAGTGGCGCGTAAAGGTAATCGCGGAGAAGAGCGCCATCCTGGGTGTAACGCCAGTATTGATAAGCGGCCTGTACAAACCAGAGCGACGCATCCACGGTGTTGTAATCCGGATGATCACTTTCATCCGGGAAGCGATTGGGCGTAAGGCCATCGCGAATATGGTCCGCAAATGTAACCAGCACCCCGCGCGCCGCCGCCTGGTTGCCTGTTACCAGCGCAATGCCCGGCAGACTGATAAACGTATCACGGCCCCAGTCTTCAAACCATGGATACCCGGCGATTATCGACATTTTGTTGGGATTCGCCTTGTCCGCGCTTCGCGTGACCAGGAATTGGTCGGCGGCGGTGCTTAGTTTGGCCAGCATATCCGTCAGATCACCCGCGTTGCCAAGCCGTGCGCCAAGTTGCTCATGACGCTGGCGGCAACCATCAATTAACTTCTGCTGTTCGGCAATAGAGACCGGATGTGTGGCGGCGATCAGGACAGCCGGACGACCGATTTTAAGGGTGAATTCCAGTGCGCCGGGGGTCCACAGGTCGTCCATATCCGGGTAGCCGCGGGCACGTTCTTCGCGCAGCACAAAATTGTACCACCAGCATTGGCCTTCACTGAAATGATCGGCATTGTGGCTTATAAAAACCTTCAGCGGGCATTGGGGGGCCGAAAGCAGCAGCGCTTCGTGGGCACCGGCACCGGTGTCCACGGTCCAACCGGCGCGATTGGCAGCCGTGGTGGTGGCATGAAAATGCCGCCCGGCCATCATCGGTTGAACATGGAGCAAAACCTCGGCCTTTCCGGCGGTGGCCTGCACAAGATCGTAACGAATAATGACGACATCCTTGCCGTGCGGCATGAAAATGGATTTTTCCACAATAGCGTCGCCGCAGGCGTATCGCCAGACCGGTCCGGCCCCGACGGAGCAGGAAAGCAGGTTCTGGTAACCGGACGGATCCAGCAGATCGGGAAATTCATTGGTGGAAAGCGGGTAGCTTTTCTGGCCGATCCAGATGCGGTCTTCCACACGTGAAAGCAGCACAATACGATCCACCGGCGGCCGGTTGGGGGCCACCAGATACCCATGGTATTTACGCGTATTGACACCCGCAATTGTGCCCGACGCGTAGGCACCTCTTCCATTGGTGCAGAGCCATTCACGGGAAATGGAGGCATCCAGATTTCGGCATGTGTTCTGATCGATACGGATTGGATTCATGGTCAGCGGCTCCTTTTGGCACACTTTTACGGGCCGGTCAGGCGCTTAACCAGGCGGCCAGCAGGTCGCGGGTTGCGTGCAGATCGTCCTTGTGGGTCATTTCCGTTACGGTGTGAATGTAGCGCGTGGGAATGCTGAGCGTAATGGTTTTCATGCCCGCACCGCTGCGCTGCATGGCACCGGCGTCGGTGCCGCCCAAGGGCAGAATTTCAAGCTGGTGCTTTATTTTTTCATCGCGGGCAATTTGCACAAACTGATCCACAAGGCCCCGATCGCTGATTGAGGCGCTATCCATGACTTTTATTCCGACGCCCTGGCCGGCGCGGGTAATCGCCTGGTCGTCCGGAATGCCGGGGGTATCGCAAGCCAAGGTGGTATCCAGGGCAATGGAGATATCCGGTTCCAGGCCAAAAGTGGCCGGCCCGGCCCCGCGCAAACCCACTTCCTCCTGCACCGTAAATGCAACGGCTATTTGATAGCGGGATTTTTTCACCCGCTGCATGGCCCGCACGGCGGCCCAGATGGCGGCGCGGTTATCCATGGCCTGCCCGCACACAAAATCGCCGATCTGGCCAAACGGCTTGACCAGAGTCACCGGGTCGCCGACGCGAACGAGTTCGCGCACCTTTTTAGCGGGCAAACCGGTATCCACAACAAATTCGCTGACCAGATATATCTTTTTCCGATCCTCTTCCGTGGCAATATGAATCGGCTTGCCACCGGGGTTCAGCACACCGGGAATGTCTTTGCGGCCCTGAATCAGGACCGTATTGGCCGCCAGATTGCGTGTATCAAACCCGCCCA
>JAJZEY010000192.1 GCA_021805585.1 Planctomycetota bacterium | reverse complement strand
AGGCCGGCGCGCTTCTTCTGGGCGGTGAAACCCGCCAGCTTTATGCCCTGCACCTGGAAACACCGGAGGAGCACGAGGCTCGCCGCAAAATGTTGCGCGATGCCGGTGATCCGCTGATCATCATGCAGAGGCGGGCGGTAAGTCTGGGAATTCCGGCGGAAATGGTGCACCATGTCAGCCGCAATGTTGCCCAGGATATCTGCCGAAACGCCAATGTTTACAATGCGGACTGGATAGTTCTGGGCGGCCATCGCGGATTGCTGACTTCCTCCGGCCCGGTCGGCGGCGTGGCTCAGCAGGTTCTGGAACAGGCCAATGCCAACGTCGCAATTCTAATTGATAAAGGTTTAGGCGATGTTCAGCGCGTGCTGGTGCCGTACATTGGCGAGTCGCAGGATGCCGGTGCGTTGCTGGCCGCCGAAATCATAGGCCGGCGTCTTGGCGTTTTGGTCACGATTCTGCACGTTGTAAAGCCTCAGGATTCGGATCGGCGACCTTCGCTGGGCGTCAAGTCGCTGGTGGACCGGTACATGCCGGCATCGGCACAAACCCAGAGCGTCCGATTGGTCGTCGCGGAAAGCTCCACGCCGGTTGAGCCGGTGGTCGCGGAATCCGCCAACCACGATCTTCTGGTTATTGGCATGGCGCCGCATTGGAATTTAAAGCAGGGGCTTCTGGGCCGGTCGCAAAGTTCCGTCGCCCAGCGCAGCGCCTGTTCCGTTCTGATTGTTCAAACTGTCCATCGACAGGCGGAACAGTCCGCCGGTCACGGGATCACCTCCGATAAACAGCCCCCCATGCCCTACGCATAGCCATGGGCGGTCTATTGCAAATGGTTCACATTCCGGCCCGCGCTTTTTCCGGCGGACACTGTTCACAGCGCTGGCAGCAATCCTTCATGCCGAACCGTCCAGTTGCCATCGGCGGGAAAGCCCGGAGCCACACGATTCGGTGCGCCGCGCCAGCCCGCCGACATCAGGGCAATCGCGTATAATAAACCGCCATTGCCGGGCAAGTAGCAGGGCAGGCCTGGCCCCTGATAATTGTGTCCGTTGGGCAGATACCGGTTCTTGCTTTCGTTCATAAGTAAAATATCAACAGCCTGCTCGCCCAGGCCAAGTCTGGCGGCGGTCATGGCCATCAGCGGATAATCCCAGCCCCAGGTGCTCGGCCAGTTCCACACCTTTAGAACCTTTTCCAGGGTTCGCCGCATCGTGGCGCGATCCACCAGGCCGCCGTCCAGCATTCCCAATGGTGCCAGCAGGCAAGGGTGGGAAACGGCGTGGCCAGGTTGAGTAAAGGTTCCCCGTGAAGTGGCTCCATTTACATAAAGACCATTTTCAACCGCCAGCGGGGGAAGCCCGTCCTGTACGCGGTGCCAGCGGGGGTCGGGCTTTAATCCCAGTCTCCGCCGCCAGGTCTGGGCAATTCCCAAGGCCCAATGCCAGTAGGCCACTTCAAAATTTGGATCCCAGTGGCGTTCAAAATCACGATAGGTTTCGGCTGCATCATACACCGGAGGCCCCAACTGATAGCGTTCGCTTTTTGGGGACATGCAGGCAAAGCTGGCCAGAAAATCCGCCGTGGCAAAAACGCGGTCCTTGTACCGATTCAAAGTGCGCCGATCAGGCCGGGCCTGATAGCAAAGTTCCGCATACGCCATCTGATGCGGCTGCTGCCATATAAGCGTGGCTTCAATATTCTGCGGTGCCTGTTCCCCGGAAGGTCCGCAGCTTTTGGGCCACCGGGCACCGCGATATCCCTGGGCACCGGCCCGCGCCCGGGCGGCCGGCAATATTTTTTCATAAAAGGGAAGGCTGCGCTCCAGCAGTTCGGTGCGGTTCCAGAGTGCGAAATGCGCGCCATGCCACCAGTGCATTTCCAGATGGAATTTCCCGAACCAGGAATTGCAGGTCAATCCGGTTTCCTGCGGCGGCAGGCGGCCACTGCAGTTAACGCGCGTCAGGTACCGCGAAAGTATAATTCTCCGTTCCAATTCCATCCATCGCGCATCCCGGCTTTGGGAAAGATCCACCGCACCGCCGGAACTCCAGAAATGCCGCCACATTGTACCGGAAGCAGCCGCCGTTTCGGTTACGGACGGCAATTCGGCGGTGATAGGCTCGGTTGACCATGCCACCGCGAATTCCAGTGTGTCCTTTGCCGCCTGTGGCTCAAGAACAAAATGATGCGGTTCGGTTTGCCTTAATTCGCCATGCTGCCATTGGGCCGCCGCGAAATATCGTGTGGCATCCAAAGTGCAGGCAAAATTAGCGCGGTGTGTACCGGTTCGGGTCATGATCGATTTATAGGCGTCCGGATGTGACCAGTCCGCCCCGTTTCCACCCCATGTATTGGATGCATAGGGAAACGCCAGCAATATTTTTAATTGACCCGTGCGCAGCAACGGCGAATCAATCCGCACGCCAATCTGATCCAGCTTTCCGTGGCAGCAGGTCCGCACGCGGACCGACTTTCCGCTAAATATAAAATGACCTTCCAGTTGTCCGGTCCACAGGTCCAGCGTCTGGAGCGGTTGATGAATATCGGTCAGCCTCGCCGGTCGTCGGTTGCCGTGCGTGAGAATCAGGCCGATCCGGCCCAGATTGATGCGTGTGGTCTGGGCGTAAAGAAAATTCGCCTCGTTTATCAGTTCCGGTGTGCGACCGCTTAACAAATACGGCACCGGCCTGCCGCGGCAATCTTTCAGCGGCGTGGTTGGATAGGCCGCATCCGTCCAGCCATGGGGATCGGGCTGGTTATGCCAGCCCCAGTGCGACAGTGTGGAAAGGGGTATTCCACGGTTGTAGTCGTTTTGAAATGTCTGCAATCCGGTAATGTCCGCGCCGAAGGCGAAATTTCCGTTCCCGACGGTAAGAACATTTAATGTATCAAGATTTTTAAATGTGGGGTTGTGGCGTTGCACCAGCGTACGGCGGCTTATTCGTGCCACGTCGGCAGGGCCGCTCGAACTTCCCGCCGGACTGGCGCAGCCTTCGGTGGAAAGCATCGTGCCCATTGCCAGTGTGCCGATGCCGGTTTTCAGAAATGCTCTGCGGTCCATTTTTAATCCTCGCAATCGGCTTGGCCGCGACTTAAAATTGCGTCTGTTCCTGGCTTATCGGCGTTTGGCCATTGTTGCTTCACAGACTATGGTCTGCGGTGAGAATGCACAAGTATTGGCCGGCCATTTTATTTTCAGGCCCGAGATCAATTAACACGCCTGATTCGCCATAAGCGTTGCCGTTCTTCTGAACCTTGATGCGACTGGCGGATTTCCCGGTGTATTGAAATCCGCAAGTTCCATGGCCCCCGGCCCTGGACGTGCCGGCAAGCATGACGATTGCAAAGAGAAATATGGCTGTTGTATGACCCCTGATTGACGAATTGCCGATTAAACGGTGCGGAAATGGCTTTATGCATTGGGCGACTTTCATATCAGCAGGCTCCAAAATGGGAAATGGGATTGTGTTCAACCACTGCGTCATAACGGGGTTAAATAAGCCGCCAGCCGACCGGCACTGGCACGTTCTGTGACAGTGAATGCGGCAGTCAATTCGTTGGTTACAACAACGCGGGAATTTGCACTTTATAGCGTTTGCGAACCGCCATTTCAGCGAATTAATTGGACGGATAGCGGGATAAGAATGCCGCCGGTTCGTAAATCCGGTCGCAGTGCAATTGCACAACCTGCCCATGAGTATGAAATCAAAAAGCCGATTGTCAATAAAAGTTTAGAAATTGCGTTGGTGGGATGATTTTGCCGGATTTGCGTAAAATAAAAATGGCCGTCGTGAATGTTGCGGGATAACCTTTTTGCCGCCACCGCGATTTTGCAAGGACCTGCATGTCACCCGGCGCAAACCGTGCGGACTGCCGGCCCCGGTCATTAAACGCAATCAACAAAGTGGATTTTCAAGGGCAATTGCAGCGGGCTGGGCGTGTGGTTGCTGACGGAATTAAAAATATTCGGATAAGTTTGACAGCAGCATAGCGGGTGTATATCTTTGCATAGGTTGTATCTAAATGTGTTGTCTTTATTTTTGCGTGCGGAGGTGCATCATGGCAATGGGTTGGTGTGTATTTTCCGGTTTGGCATTGGCGTTCCTGGGCGCACAGCCAGTATTAGCCGTCACCGCACAAGCGACCACTGCGGGGCCAAGTGATGCGGCATTTTCCAACAATTCCGGAGGTGTGGTGAATGTGGCCGCTTATAGCGAAGCGGCGGGAATCCAAAATGCTTCGGTGACACCGTCGGAAACGTTGGGAGGCGCGAGCGTGCCGGTGGCAAGTTCGGCATATGGTGTTGGAATCACCAGTCAGGCGATCCCCATACCGGGGCCGATGAAAGTGAACCAGTTTGGCTATTTACGACAAAGCTATACGTATCAGAAGCCTGTGGCCCAGATTAAACCCGTGAATAAAAGCCTGCTGAGTTTTCCGGGAGATCAGGTCTCCATTACTTCGGAAACGGAGGGTTACACCGGTTTTGCGCAGGTTGAAAATGTCACCAACCCGCTGACAGGCGCGACAACACCCCGCAATGGGGTTACCGCCGAGGCCAGTGCGCCCGATGGCGAGGTTCCCCCGGGTGATGCGGGTGCACTTGCCGGCGATCCGATTTCCATTCCCACAGGCACATACAATTATAACCCCACGATCAGTTGTACAATCACCGACAATACTTCCGGCGATGAGGCGGCGGCGCAGACTTATGCCGTTGATGCATCCACATTTACGTCCGATTCGCTTGATAATTTTGGCCTTGACGGCACGCCGTTGTCCCAGACACTCTGGTATGCGACGGTAGGGGAGGCAGGCCCGGTGACCAATGCCGGTTCGCTGGCAAAACTGGAGATTGATTTTGAGCTTAATCCGCTGGCGCTCAAGGAAATTACCCTGCCGCAGTCATTCCTGAATTCCCTGCCGACCTTTACAACCATAGCCCAGGAAATCGCGGACATAAATCAGGCGATCGACAGCGCCATCGCCAATGGAATGACCTTCAGTGGAAATCAGGAGATGCTTAATGGATTTGATCCGTTTCCGGCCGGCACTACCTATAGCCCGCTTTCCAATAATCAGGCCTATGGAGATGGTGCCGCCGCCGAAGTGGCAGCCCCGGTACCCGCGTCAATCTGGCTGATGGGGCTTGGAACGCTGGTTCTGATGGCGCGGAAATCAAAATTTCAGATGCAGAATCCCTGATCGCGCAACCCCGTTTGCATCACCTTGGCGGCTCCTGGAATGAGCACTATCAGAATGGCCTTGAATTGCGCTTGCGCGCAGTAATCATTCCTGGTCAGATGAGCCAATTCGACCGCATGCCGATGCGTGCTGCGGCTTTACTGGCCGCCAAGCAATTGATAGGCGGAATTTGCCGCTATTAATGCATCGGCCAAAGTATGCCCCGTGTGAATCAGGTGGCCCATCTTGCGCGCCGCTCGCGGTGATTTTCCATACAAATGCAATGTGGCCCGCCCATCAGCTAAAACCGCCGGGAAATCTGGTTCCCCATTAGCCCAAAGATCACCCAGCAAATTGGTCATCACGCCCGGCCGTAATATTTCCACGGGCGGCAGCGGCAACCCGCAAATGGCGGCGATGTGCATTTCAAACTGACTGCGGCTGGCCGCCCGTAGCGTGACATGTCCCGAATTGTGCGGCCGGGCGGCCAGCTCATTGACCAGCACCCGCCCGTCGGGCAATACAAACTCTTCAACCGCCAACAATCCGACTACATTCAATTGCCGTGCGACCGCCTCGGCCAGTTCAATTGCGCGGCGGGTTACCGCATCTGGAAATCCGCCGGGCATCAGCGTCTGATGCAGGATTCCACGGCGATGTTCATTGCAAAAAACGGGGAAATGCGTCAGACCGTCAGCGGCGCTACGGGCAACTATTACAGAGGCCTCGGCGGAAAAGTTTATACCGGCTTCAAGCACAATTGGGACGCTACCCAGAGCGGAAAAAGCCGCGGTCGCCTGCCGGGATTCTTGAAGCCAGCGTTGCCCTTTTCCGTCATAACCGCCTTGCGCGGTTTTGCAGACAACTTTTTTGGCACCGGCGGCAAAAAGTTCTTCCGCCGCCCGGGTCGCCTGATCGGCACTTTCCGCGATGCGAAAGTCGCCCACCGCAGGCCGGCCATCGGGTAATTTCAGGTTGGCTAAGAAGGTTTTTTCAAGTCTCCGATCGCGCACCACACGCTGTACATGCGCCCCCGGCGCTACCCGCGCCCCGGCCTGTTCCGCGGCCCCAAGCGCTTCAGGATTTATACTTTCCGCTTCCACGGTTATGACATCCGCCTGCCGGGCCAGTCGCTCCGCTGTCGCCGGGTCACCGGGATCCGCCACAACATGATGGTCGGCCCAGCGTGCGATTGGGTCACCTTCATGATTCGAGACTCCGATTGTGCGGTATCCCATCTGTTTGGCGGCCGCGCAAAGCATGGATCCCAGTTGTCCGCCGCCCAGAACAGCAATGGTGGCACCGGGTTTTAAGGGTAAATTGGAAGAATTGTCCATGTGTGAGTTTTCCATTGATGACCCGATTCAACGACTCAGAGAGCGACGGTATCCTGTTCGGTTTTAGTGGTATTGTGCTGCCGCCAGGCTTGGTAGCGTTCATGCAATTCCGGGTCGGTGGTAGCCAGAATGGCCGCCGCCAGGAGGCCCGCATTGGTTGCGCCGGCTTTGCCGATGGCCATGGTACCTACGGGCACGCCGCCGGGCATTTGTGCAATGGAAAGCAGTGAATCCATGCCGCGCAAAGCCTTGCTTTGCACAGGTACGCCAAGCACGGGAACGGTTGTTACCGCGGCCACCATGCCCGGAAGGTGTGCCGCGCCCCCCGCCCCGGCGATAATCACGCGAATGCCCCGTTCACGTGCTTCTTGCCCATAGCGCAGCATTTTTAACGGTGTGCGATGTGCGGAAACAACCTTTATTTCATGGGGAATACCAAGTTCCACAAGAATTTCCGCCGCATGACGCATCGTGGAAAAGTCACTTTTGCTTCCCATGATCACGCCCACCAGAGGCTCGCCGGTTGGTTTGGTCGCCATAGAATCTCCTAAGTTCCGGTTCCGGGCGGAATTTTTGCCGCAGCCGCAATTTTGCGGCTTTTCCGTTGCGGCAGCAAGCTCGCATCACAATACTATAAACCGGCTTCCTGCGAAATGTATCCAATCTAAAAGTCCATCGCCCGCCGGCGTTGCCGCGGCAACGCAGATCAGGAGAATTTAGAGAGTAGAAAGTAGAGCACATAAGGATAGCACAAACGAGCGGCTGCCGCCGAAACATTGCGACACCTCCTGCAGTCTACTTTCAATTCTCTCCTTTCATCCCGGGAAAACACAGCGCGAAATCAGTGCAGCCCCCGTTCTTTTGGGGGTCGGGCGTCTCGCCCGACAAATGACACGGCTGCGATTTGGCCCCTGATGACATTGCCAGGCCAGGACGCCTGACGGGCACAAAAATATTGCCGAGTTGCAACTTGCCGATCTTCCCGACAAAAACGGACACACGCTCCATCGCCCGCCGAAGCGGCCAATGCGCCGATCCCGGCCTGCCGGGGCTATTTCGAAGTCGTTTGCAGGTGCCGCCTTATTAGTTGCTTTTTAGCCGGTGGCCGGGGCGGCCCGGTGATGGTATACTCCCTGCAAGTTTTTGATCGAGCCAGGAAAGCACCGTGTCGATACGATTTGTGGAAAAGCTGGAACAACTGCATAACCGCTGTGTGGATATGGCCGCGCTGGTGCAGGGCGCGGTCGAACAGGCCACGCAGGCGGTTCTTAGCCGCCGTCCGGAGGTGGCCAACGCCGTGCTGGATAACGAAGCACAGATAGATGCCGAGGAAGTTGAAATTGAGCGGGCCGCCATCGACCTGCTGGCCATTCACCAGCCCACGCCAACCGACCTTCGGACCGTCTTTGCCATCGTCAAAATCAACAGTGATCTGGAACGTATCGGCGACTGCGCCTACAACATAGCCCAGATGGTGCCTTCCTTCGCCGGTCGATCGGGCGAACTGCCGCCCGATCTTAAAAACATGGTCGAGGCCACCCTCAAGCAGGTCAGTGACACGACCCGCTGTCTGGGAATCAATGATTTCAGTTTGGCTAACGAAGTTTGTCGCGGGGATGACCTGGTGGATGCCCTGTACCACCAGCTTTATCAGGACCTGCAGGCCGGAATGGTTGCCGATACGCAGCGTGTCCCGGCCGATCTGGCCCTGATTATGGTTGCCAAAAATCTCGAACGCATTGCCGACCATTGCACCAACATAGCCGAGGAAGTGGTGTTTCTGGTTCGCGGCCAGATTATCCGCCACGTGCATTGACTTATCCGCATCCGCATGGAATCCCGGCTTCAAAGAATCGGCCATATTGCCGATTCGGACAGGCCGGAACCAAAGCCAGATGAAATGCTGACGGTGGTCAGGTTCCGACGCGTGCGATCGCCAGGGGCGGGCGGGAG
>JAJZEY010000556.1 GCA_021805585.1 Planctomycetota bacterium | reverse complement strand
AACGCTGATTTATCGGTACCGCAAGAATTTCCAGCCCCTGCGGATGCAATTCTTTATAAATGCCGCCAAGCTGGAACTGGCTGAAAGGCTGCTGCCAGAACGTGATCAGCACCACCTTGCCCCGCCAATTTTTTAAGTTGAATGTATCCCCGGCAAGCGTCGGGGTCTTTAACTTCAGCGGCTTGCCCACCAGTTCAATCAGTCGCAACCGTGATTGAACGCCTTCCAGTGTATTTCGTGCGATAGGCGTTTGAAGCCGCTTCACCAGCGCCACGGCGTATTGGCTTACCTTTGGGTTCACCGTATCGGCAAATGCGCCCAGCCGCACAATACCTAAAGTCAGCGCATTGGATGTCGGATATTTCCGCGCCAGCGGTTCAAGTGACCGGAGTATTTTGATTTGCCGCGCCGCATCGCCATCGGCGATCCACCACTTATATTGGGCAATTTCCACCTGCCCGACCATGGCGATGCGCGGGTTCCCGGCCCCGGCCGCTGTTTGTAGCCGGACGACCGCCGCTTTGTCCCCATAGGCCGCAAGCTGGGCGATGTTCCGTAATTTAAAGTACAGCAGATAGGGTGCGTAGCTTGGCTCCAGATGACTGATATTGTCTTCGGTGGCCACGAGTTGCTTAAGAATTGGAACAGCCTTGGGTGCGAAATGCCGTCGAAGTTTTGCATCGGTTATAACCACTGTCCAGTGCGGCACGGCGCGATAGTATGCACGGGTCAGCTTGTTCCATTGGTTCCAGTCCCGCGACAACTCAACATTACGCCGCACGGCCTTTTTCCGCGATTGCGTCCGCACCGGATTGCCCGCGGTGCCCGTGGCCGCAGCCAGCGCGTTCTGGCTGGAAAAAACCAGTGGCAGCTGCATCCAGCAGAATCCCGCAATCAACCATGCGGCTAATGTGGGGGCCAAGCGGAGTCCCGGACAATTCAATGGGCGTTGGCGCATCGGTTGATTCCTGTATTAAATACCATTAACGCCGCACGCCGACTTCACGGCGTGGCCGACAGTTACTATAAACGGCCCACGGCTGATAAAGTTACAATTCCCCTGGCCATGACAATTGCCGGCAGCCCGCAATCTTGGCCCGGCAATCGCGTGTCCGTATCTTAAAGCCCGCTTTCGTTCACCACCAGCCCGTGTGCCTTAAGCGTATTAAGCTGTACAAGTTTTGCGGTTTGAACATCCTGCACGTTGTCCGTATGGCAGTCGGCTTTCTTGCCTTTGTGGGCCAGGGCATGAATCTGTTCCTGGGTCAGCACGCCGCGCTGCCGCAGCAGTTCGGCACCATCATCGCTGATGCCGGCGGAACCGGCGGCTTTTTTCTCCGGCTGAAAATTCGGGTCCTTGCCGCTGGCAAATTCCTGAATTTCCTTGCTGATCCGCATGGAACACCAGTCGTGGCCGCACATGGCACAGAAGTCCGTATCCACTTCCAGGTCTTCATCGTGCAGGGCGCGGGCGGTTTGGCCATCAAAGGCCAACTCGAACATCCTTGGCCAGTTCAAGGCCGCGCGGGCGCGGGACATGTCATCATCCCATTGCCGGGCACCGTCAATGCCACGGGCAATATCCCCGGCGTGGGCGGCAATTTTGTAGGCAATGCAGCCCGCCTTCACATCCTGGGCCTTGGGCAGGCCGACATGTTCCTTGGGCGTCACATAGCAAAGCATGGCGGCACCGGCGCGCGCGGCCTCGGTTGCGCCAATGGCGCTGGTAATGTGGTCATAGCCGGGGAATACATCCGTGGTCAGCGGGCCAAGTACATAAAACGGTGCGTCATCGCATATCTGCTGTTCCATCTGCATGTTCATGGCGATCTGGTCCATCGGCACATGGCCGGGGCCTTCCACCATCACCTGCACGCCCGCTTCACGCGCCCGCTGCACCAGTTCGCCCAGTGTGCGGAGCTCCGCGATCTGGGCCGCATCCGTGGCATCGGCGCAGCAGCCGGGACGCAGCCCGTCGCCCAGTGAATAGGTGACATCATATTGCCGCATGATCGCGGAAATATCGTCAAATAATTCATACATCGGATTCTGCTTGTTATGCACAATCATCCATTTTGCCAACAGACTTCCACCGCGGCTGACCACACCGGTCAGGCGGTGTTTCAAAAGCGGGATGTGTTCCTTCAGCACCCCGGCGTGAATCGTAAAATAATCCACCCCCTGCCGGGCCTGACGCTCCACTTCGCTAAGGATCATGTCATACGTCAGGTCTTCAATCTTGCGGCCAATGATCATCGAATAAATCGGAACCGTCCCGATCGGAATGGTGCTGTGGTCAATAATCGCCTGGCGGCATTCAATCAAATTTCCACCGGTGGAAAGGTCCATCAGCGTGTCGGCCCCGTATTTTTGCGCCCATTGAAGTTTTTCCACCTCTTCGCTGGTGTTGCTGCTTACCGGTGATGCTCCGATATTCGCATTGACCTTGGTTGTCACCTTGCGGCCAATGGCCATCGGGTCCAGCCGCTTGGGCGCGACGCGCCCCGCAAATGCGGAAACATCATTGATAACCATAGTCCGCTGGGCAACGGTCTGGTTCACCCAAAGCGCCCCGGAGTTGCCGCGCGCACCGGGATGCGCTGTGTCGGGAGGAAGGGGAAAATTCAGGTCCATCACACCTACCGCAAGCGCCGTTCCGCCGGCACCGGCCAGGTGGCGGATGTTCGCGGGAATAACCAGCCGACCGCGAGCCACTTCCTGGCGGATAAATTCCGCGGTCTGACCTTCGCGCTGTGCCACGCGAATAACCTGCGGCGTCACGATTCCGGCCCGTGCGAATTCATATTGTGTAACCAGGTGTCGGCCATTGGCCTGGCTGCCGACATCGCTGCCGGGCAGGCTTGACGAACGGGACGAATTGGGCTGAATCATGGCAGACTCCTCAAAGTGCGACAACAGGTAACATCCAGCAGGTGTATTGTAGCCGCTGGAACCGCGATAAATTGGTTATGCCGCGTAAAGAAGTATCAGAAGACCTGCCGCCAAATGCAGCGGCGGCGAATCGCATTCCCTACGCCGGTACAACCCGGGTCAGGTTCGGAGGGTTTATTCTCAGTCCGCGGCCTTTGCGGGCCGGCGGACACCCCTAGCGAACATCAAACGATTATACGATTCCCCGGCCCGGTTGCCAGCCCGCCGCCATCCTGTTGTCCCCGCTTGCCTCTCCCCGCTTGCTTCTTCCATCTCGCTTTTCATAGGTTTCTTCCCATGGATTGCTTTTCACGGATTGTCTTTCATGGATTGTCTTTCATGGATTGCTTTCAAGCGGCATCCAGAATTTTCCGCCGGCCGCAGCCGACGGCGTTGCGGCAAACTATAATGCATGGAGTAAATTTTCCGCACCGCCAATCGGAGAGCATCCATTGTCCCTTGTACGCCATTTTTTGCCGGTCGATGTTTTTCGCTTCGCCACGCCTTTTGTGCCGGCGAAAAAATTTGATTTTTCACAGTCCGTCCAAGTTTCCAATCGGTTGACCTATGCGTTGCGGGCCGATGGCCGCGACATTGCCTTCAAGGTATTGCGAAGTTCCAACCGCGGCCGGGGCCACGCCGGCGCGTTGCCGCCATTGCTGCTGCTTCACGGCATGGGGTTGCATATTGCCTCTTTTCGGGGCTTAGCCGAATATCTGATAGATTCGATGGATCTGATTCTCCCGGACTACAACGGTTTTGCCCATGACCAGGGCTGGCCCGCTGGTGGAATACCTGTGCCGAGCATGGCGCGCATCGCCGTGCGGCTGGTCGAAGCGTTGGGATTGCCGAGCGTGAACATCGGCGGATCCAGCCTGGGCGGAGGAATAAGCCTGCTTGCCGCCACCATGAAGCCCTTGCTTTTTAATCGCATTGTCGTGCTGAACCCGGCCATTTTTCCCCAGCCGTTGCCGCGCTTCTATCGGCTGGTCGGTTTCCCGATTATTGGCGAACTGGTTATGGGCATGACGCCCGCGGACCAAATGGTGCGGGGCGTCGTCAATATTGGCTACGCAAGCCCGGCAACGGCGGATCCGGAGCTTCTACAAATATATGGCGACACAATGGCCTCCCGTTCCAACCGCATGAAACTGATGGATACGATACGTCACCTGCCCCGAAGGGATGCGGATGTGGGCCGCTATTTGGCCCAGGTATCAAAATTCGCCCAGCCGACGCTGGTAATCTGGGGCGAACTGGACCGACTGCTTGCCGCCGATGCCGGTCGCCGACTGGCTGAACTTCTGCCGAATCGCCGGTATGCCGGTTTGCCGGAATTATCGCATTTGCCGCATGAGGAATCACCCCAACGCGTTGCGCGGCTTGTTTTGGATTTTTTACGGTAATCCATTAGAATTAATATTCGCTAATTAAAATGTTTAGTTCACATTGGTGTGGTAGTAAAAAAGTTCTGCCTGTCTTGCAATTAAATTCATACCCGCGCATTACAATAAAGCTAGCGGTGTCAACCGCTTATTTGCAAAACCTGAATGGTCTTGCATGTCGCGGTGTTAAAACGCGGGGAAGCGGGGAACAAAACAGCAAATACGCATGAACGCCGGTTTTGTAAAAAGTTCGCTTATGCGATAAACAGGCCACGCCTGCCCACGATATGCGGTACTGCCAATAAATTCGGAAGCAAAAAAAACCAGGCTGGCGGCCCGAAGGAACGCCAGCCTGGGGAGGGAGAGAGAGAGCAAGATCATCTATGACAAACCGGGTTTAAGAACCGGGTCACATTTCCTATGCACTAAATATCGTATCCTCTATTCCAAAAACTTCAACCAATTTACAAAATTATTTTAACTTTTATTCTGTATTGTTGGTGTAACACTATATTAATAAAAGACTTACATAAAATTTACAGGCTAATTTTTTCTGCCAAAAAATGTCTAATTTGGCTCGCCCCAATTCGTTCCTGCGCCAATGTATCGCGGTGCCGCACGGTCAGTGTTTGATCGGTTAATGTTTGTGTATCCACGGTAAAGCAAAATGGCGTGCCCGCCTCATCCATGCGGGCGTACCGCTTGCCAATGTTCTGTTTGACATCCATTTCCACATTCCAGGTTTTGCGAAGATCGTTGAAAATATTTTCGGCAATTTCCGGCATTCCGTCCTTATCCACAAGTGGAAATATAGCCGCTTTTATCGGAGCCATGCGCGGGTGAAATTTCATGACCACGCCACTTGGACGCGCTGCATCATCGTGATAGGCTTCACACAAAACCGCCAACGTGCCGCGATCGGCCCCCGCCGAAGGTTCAATGACGTGCGGAAAATAGCGTTCGTTTCGCTGCTGATCAAAATATTTGAGCTTGTCCCCAATTCCGGAAAATTGCGCGTGCTGCCGCAAATCAAAATCCGTCCGGTGGGCCACGCCTTCAAGTTCGCCAAAGCCCGGCGCGGTAAATGGAAACCGATATTCAATATCGCTGGTGCCCGCCCCATCGCGCGCATAATGGGCGAGTTCATCACGATCATGTTCGCGCAGTTGCAGATTTTCACTGGTTAACCCGATCGACTGCCACCACTTGAAACGGCTGTCACGCCAGAACGCATACCATTCGGCGGCCTGCGAAGGATGAATGAAAAATTCGATTTCCATCTGTTCAAACTCACGAGACCTGAACGTAAAGTTCCGCGGCGTAACCTCATTCCGGAACGCTTTGCCGATTTGGGCGATGCCAAACGGAATTTTCACCCGGCTGGTATCGGTAACATTGCGGAAATTCGCGAAAATGCCCTGCGCCGTTTCCGGCCGCAGATAGGTCATGGAACTTTCATCCTGAATCGCGCCCGTGTGCGTCTGGAACATCAGATTAAATTGCCGTGGTTCAGTTAATACCCCCAGCTTCTGCGTAAATGGCGAGGGAATTTCCATTGGACGCAGTCGCAACAGCTCCGCGGCGACCGGGGCCAGAAGGCCGGTCCGCAGCTCGCCACGTTCCTTCAGCAGAACAAAATCCGCGGCAATTTCACTGATTTGCAGCGGCACATTCCGTTCCTTTAAATTCTTTTTTCCCTGCTTTTCCATTACTTCCGCGGCTTCGCCGCTGGTCGAGGCAATCACGGTAATCACTGGTGCCGCTCCCGCGGCAATTCCCGCCAGCAGTGCCGCACGGTCCGCCAGCGCATCGCCGCTGTGCGGCCCGACGTACAAACCAAAAAGCTGGTCAGCGCGGAAACGCTGTTTGCTTTCACGGTCGTCCACCATCGGGTCGTTGAATCCACTCGCGTGGCCCGAAGCCTCCCAGACTTTTCGATTCATAATAATGGTGCAATCCAGCCCGACAATGTCCACCGGTTTGCCGTCCGGACCGTTCGGAGCGCAGCGCACAATATCGCGCCACCAGGCGTCCTTCAGATTTCGCTTTAGCTCCACACCCAGCGGGCCGTAATCCCAGAACCCGTTTATGCCGCCGTAGATTTCAGAGGATTGAAAAATGAATCCACGGCGTCGGCAAAGCGCCACTAATTTGTCCATTTTTGAAGCGGTATTGACCGGCACCGCGTTACTGTCGGGTGTTGACATGATTTTCCTTTTTTATCCGGTACGCGCCGCCTTCTTCCTGCGGACCGCATCCCGATGAACGGGTTTATGCAAATTCTAAACGGCGGAAACTTTCGCCGGCCGGGCCAAACCGCCCGCCACTGCGCGGACTCACCGGTGCCACCGGCTGCGTTTACGACGGTAAAACAGCGGTTTTGTCGCCGCAGGTTGCAATCGCTATCAGGCCGCCGATTCCGCACCCGATGCCACGGTTGGAGGAATCGGATTGTAACGGCTGTTAAGCACCGGCATTCGGCGGTTGCCCGACTGTGCCGGCCGCAATTCGGTAACCACAAACATGATCCCAATCAGGCAGATATTGCCCAGCAGCAGCCAGCCGCGGTGTTCCACAATTCCTTCCTGCCGCAGGTATACAAAAACCGCCGCCATCACGAATGTCGCCAGTGAAAGCGGAATCATGCCGCGCCACGCCAGATTCATAAGCTGGTCAAAACGGAACCGCGGCAGAGTCCAGCGAACCCACATGTAAAAGAACAGGAACGCAATCACCTTGCCCCAGAACACAACAAATTTAAGAATCATGCCCAGCCAGCCCGTGGCCACCGGCTGTGCGCCGTGGTACAGAAGCTGGTCGAGCCAGGGCAGATGCCACCCCCCCAGAAACAACGCCACCGCCACCGCGGATCCGGTGATCATGGCGGAATATTCCGCCAGAAAAAACAGGGCGAATTTCATGGATGAATATTCGGTATGATATCCGCCAACAAGCTCCTGCTCACATTCCGCAAGATCAAACGGAGTACGGTTTGATTCCGCAAAAATGCAGGCCACAAACAGCAGAAATGCCACCGGCTGGCTGAATACGTTCCAGGCCGGGAGAAAACTCACCGACGAAAAATAGGTCGCCTGATCGTTGGTAATTGGGCCAAGACGCAGTGTGCCGGCCACCACCGCCACCGATAGCAGGGATAGAGCCATCGGAATTTCATAGCTGATCATTTGTGCGGTGGCACGCAGGCCGCCCAGAAAGCTGTATTTGCTGCCCGATGCCCAGCCCGCCAGCACCACGCCGTAAACGGATAGCGATGCCATGGCGATGACAAACAGCACTCCGATCTGCGGATTGGCCACCATGACATGAAACTTATGAGGGAATGCCCAGCCGCCCAGAAATTTTGGCAACGCCGTGCCCGCCGCAAGGTCGCCGCCCCATGGTATGACGGCAAAACCGCATAACGCCGGCGCGATAATAATAATCGGCGCCAGAATGAACATCACCTTATCCGCATGCAGCGGCATGAATTCTTCCTTCAGAATGAATTTCACACCATCCGCCAGCGGTTGAAGCAGCCCCTGTGGCCCTACCCGGTTTGGACCGATGCGGTCCTGAATCCAGGCGGCCGTTTTACGTTCCAGAAGAATCAGATACGCAATGATTCCAGTGACCATGCCCAGCATGGCCAAGGCGAAAATCAAATGGGCTAAGAATACACCAACCATAATGTCGCACCAGCTCCCGGTAAACAAAACCGCGGTCCATAAAACCAGCCGGTAATAATAGCCTAAAGCGATGGCGGTACAAGCCCTTAGCCCCCTGGCCCTCCGTATAATACTGATTTGCAGGCGCAACAAAGCGCCAGGCCGCGATTCGGTAATATTTTGTACCCACCAGGAACCTCAGCCTGCAAGTCGCTCAAATCTCTACTCTCTCCAAACTCCTGCTCTGGCGTTGCCGCAGCAACGCCTGGGGGGCGACAAATGACAATCACTTTGCCCACAAAAGAAAAACCCCGGAAAAGCTTTCGCCCGTCCGGGGTTATGAAAATTCTTTGGGAATCAACATTGTGCGCTGTCGCGCCTGTTTCAGGCCGGCTGGGTGGTGGCCGGCGTTGCAACCGGTTTGGCGGTCGGCTTTTTCATGCCATGTGTATGCCACATGCCATAGTGCTTGCCATGCTTGCCGTGCATCCACATGCCGTGGCCCATCATGCGCCCGTGCATGTTGCCCTTCATCCAGCCATGGTGTTTTGGATGCATCAGACGTACCGGCCGCAAACCTTCCAGCTTGCCGGTTTTTGCATTAAACACAAACTGATAAAGACCAGGCTTTACGCC
>JAJZEY010000328.1 GCA_021805585.1 Planctomycetota bacterium | reverse complement strand
CCAGCACCGTGCGGCCCATTCCCAGGAAAATAATCAGCAACAGAAGCAGGAACGCGGCGGCCGCAAAATAGTGCCGGCTGGAGAATGCGCCGCCCAGAATCATGAATTCGCTGACAAACGGACCAAAGGGAGGCGAACCGGTGACGGCAATAAACCCCAGGAGGAACAGCATTCCCGAAAGAGGCAGGCGGCGAATGGCTCCGCTGACTTCCGGAGTGGTCTTTGCGCCAAACGCGCGGTGAATATTCCCTGCGGAAAGAAAAAGCACGCCTTTGGTAAAGGCGTTGTTTATGATATGCAGCAACACCCCGAAAAGGGCCGGCCCGCCAATGCCCAGACCCAGTACAAGTATGCCCATATGTTCTACGCTGGAATAGGCCAACATGCGTTTAATATCTTTCTGGCCCACCATAAATATCGCGGCAAACGCCATGGAAAGCAGCCCCATGAAAACAAGAATATGCGAAGTCCAGGGGCCTTGCCCGGCCGCCCGAAGAATGTGACCGGCGCGCATCACCATCAGAAACGCACAGCTTGTAAGTCCGCCGGACATCAATGCGCCGACCAAGCCCGGTGCCTCGCCATACGCATCGGGCTTCCAGGTGTGCATGGGCGCCAGGCCCATTTTAGTGCCGTAGCCCACCAGCAGAAATATAAAGCCTCCTTGCAGCCACGCCGCATTCAGATGCCGCGCCTGCCGCACCAGCCCGTTGATTTCCAGCGTGGGCGTGATGCCCTGGCTGACCGCCGAATAGGCTATAAAAAATGAACCGAGCAAAGCCAGCGCGATTCCGACGGAACAGATCAGCAGAACTTTCCAGGTGGCCTCTATGGATCGTGGCGTCCGATTGAAGTAAATCAATGGGGCGCAACTAAGCGTTGTTCCCTCCATAGCGATCCACATGACGCCCAATTGGTCGGAACAGATGACCAGCGTCATTGCGCCCAGAAAAAGCAACAGGCAACAGCAGAATACGCGGTTAGGACGCTCGGTGCGATACCGCAGATATCCGATGGCATAAAACGAACCGACCAGAAAAAGGCCGCTGACCACCATCAGCACAATTTTTCCCGGCGGGTCGATGGCCAGGTAATGCCGCCAGGGTCCGGGGTACAGGTTGTCCAGAATGGCCAGGACCAGCCCGCTATGCGCCAGGCCCACTGTGGGCAAAATGAGCGGGCGGTGGCGTTCGGACGGAATGATCGCCGCGATACCCGCACCCAGCAGACAGACAAGTAATATGGCCAGATACATAAGAGTCTATTCCTTCAGCGCCGCAAGCCGGCGCGTATCCATGGAGGAAAAAGTCCGGTTAATATGATGCAGAATAATACCAATCACAAAAATGCCTACGAATAAATCCAGCAGAATTCCCAGTTCCACCAGCGATGGAATCGCCGCCAGCAGCAGCAGTCCAAAAACAAAAATGCCGTTTTCCAGAATCAGAAACCCAATTGTTTGGGTGACCGCCTTGACCCGCGCGATGAGCAGTAAAAATCCGGTAAACAGAGTGGATATGGAGGTTGGTATCACCAGCAGTCCCAGGGGGTGTCGCGGGCCGGCCAACCGTGCCGCCATCAGCAGTGCGATTCCGGTAACCAGAGCACCTAGCAGAATACTGGGCATGAAGCCGATAATGGGTTCAACTTCCTTTTTTACATTCGCGTCGCGCAATGCCTTCAAGAGCATATAGGGAATCAGCAGTCCTTTAACCGCCACGGTAATCGCAGCCATAACCAGTGGCACACCGCCACGATCATGCAGCGCCAGTACGGGCAGAAGGCCAAGCAGCACGCCCTGCAAAGCCGCCGCGCGCACCAGTGAACTCATGCGGCCCGCTCCCAAAGCGTAGAGATTCATCAGAATCACGAGAACCAGAACCGCGTTAAGTGTAAGCATATAGATTCCGATGTGTTAGCCAATCAGCAGAAGAAAACCAAATGCGCTCAGCACGCATGCAACCGCCAGTAAGGTTGGAACAAACTTCATGCGCAATCGTGCCATCATGGATTCCACAATGCCGATAATCACTCCGGTTAAGGGCAATCCAATTAGCATCAGTATCCAAAGTTGCATGGATTCCCCATTCAGGCCTTCGTCCAATGGCACAATAATGTGGATGAGTATCGTTGCCAGAATCAGCATTTTAACACTCGACGTGTATATTTGTGCCGCCAGCAAAGGTCCGCTGTTGTCCAGAATCATCACTTCGTGAATCATGGTCAATTCCAGATGCGTGTGGGGATCATCCACTGGAAGGCGGCTGCATTCGGCAAGCATTACCACAAACAGCCCCATGGCGGCAAGGACCATCGCGGCCATAGCCCGCGCGGAAATCAGCCCGTGACCCAAAGGAAATAAAAGGCCCGACAGGCTCAGGTTCGACAGTGGACTCGAAGAACCCGGAAGGTTATCCGTTCCAAATGAGCCTGCAATTGTAACCAGCACCACAAGCACCAGAAAAAGAGCCGGTTCGGAAAATACGGCAAAGGCAATTTCCCTCGCCACACCCATTCCTTCAAAGGAAGAACCGGTGTCCAGGGCGGCCAGCGCGGTAAAAAAGCGGGCCAGAGCCAAAAGATAGACAAACAATATAAAATCGCCGGTGAAATGTATCGGAGCCGCACCGGGTCCCAGCGGCACAAGCAGGCCGGCCAGCAGAATCGCGCCCAGCGTGAGCCACGGTGCGGTGACAAACAGCCAGGTCGTAGTGTCGCTTATGACCGGCTTCTTGCCCCATAGTCGCCGAAGATCGTAATAGGTTTGTAAAATCGGCGGCCCATTTCGACCCGCCAGCCGGGCTTTGGTCTTATTGATAATACCAGGCAGGAGCGGTGGCACCAGAATCAGGACCAGAATCTCAAGAGCAATTGTCGGTAAATGGCTTAACATAACTGGAGTCCGTGGAAATCAGCCTGTAAAAACCGCACAAGCCAGCGGTATCAGAAGAATTAAAAATACATATAAGACATATAAATGTACTTTCCCGCCGCGGCTCTGCGGCCAGTAGCCGATTCCATACATGGATCCAAGCGCGGATATGCCGAAAACAGGCAACAGAAACAGTGCGCCCAGGGCATCCAGCGTGAATGCCGGCCGACCCAGTGGCGTTGGCCAGGGCAGTGCAATGTGGCATGCCGGCCGGCCCCGCAGCGCATAAACCGCCAGCGTGCCAATGCCGATTGCGCATCCGGCCACCAATAAAATGGTGGTCAGGATTTGGCCGCGGTTCGATCGCCGACGAAACGCCATCGCCGGCAGGCCGCTGGCGGCGATCAACACAATGGAAAATAGAAGTGATAATATAAGCATATCCCAATCTTTTTGGCGCATTTCCCCGGGCGCGGCGGGCACCTTAAAATAAAGCCTTAAATAAAAATCCAAGTGGTAAATTGCATGCCAGCAATCCGATTAATGCCCCAAGCATATAAAGGAGGTAGCTTTGCCCGCTGCCTTGCTGCAAGAACTTTCCCACGCGCATCATTCTCTGTATCGTGTGCCATGCGGGAATTAAAATACCGCTCAAAACCGGGTCATCGGCGCGGGTGTGAAAGCTGTTTCTTGCGGGAATCCATCCGCGCAAGCTTCGCATTGGTCGGGTGGTGCGTCGCACACTGGAAAGCGGTTCGAAAGATCGCAAAAGCAGTTGCCCCAGCGAAGAGGCCGTGTATTGCATACGCGGCGAGGGCCGCACGTACCCGCAGTCCCAGGTGGGACGGGACCGGCTTTTCGCAAAGCGTTTTCCGATCCACCCGGCTGCCAGGATAACGCCCAGCAGCGAGATCGCCGCAGTTGTCATGACGCCAAAAGGAATAAGCCCGGTCAGGTGGGGAAGGGCTGATTGTAAATGCCTGTATGCGAACCATGGCACTTTGCGTTGCGAATTCACACCCGAGACTGTTGGAGAAATTACAGACATCTGTATGGAAGGCCGCGGTCTGACACGGGGAACCAGTTCGTCCGCGGTGCGCTGGAGGGGGCCGCAAAGTGCCGCCGGAAACAGACCAATCAACAGGCAGGCTGCGGCCAATATCAGCATGGGAACCCACATGGTGGCCGCCACCTCATGCACGGCTTTGCCGACATGCCGCCGCGCACCCAGAAAGGCCGTGCCAAATGCCTTGGTAAAGCAGGCTGCGGCCAGGGCTCCGGCCATGGCCAGAACGACCGCACCGCCGGCCAGAATTGGCATGGCCTTCATAGTGTGAAATAAACCAAGATATATAAATAATTCACTAATAAAGCCGTTCAATGGGGGAAAGCCGCATATCGCGCAGGCCCCGGTCAAAAACAGGACTGCCGTCAGCGGCATGGCGCGGGAAAATCCGCCCATTTTATCGATATCCGTTGTGCCTGCGGCGTGAATGGCGCTGCCGCCGGAAAGAAATAAAAGCGATTTAAACAGACTGTGATTCCAGATATGCAGCAGGCAGCCCGCCAGCCCCAGGATGACCCAGACCGGGTGGTGGCTTGCCCGGCCGATAAGTGCCAGCCCCAGTCCAATTAAAATAATCCCGATGTTTTCAACGCTGTGATAGGCCAGCAGCTTTTTCAGATCGTGCTGACCGATGGCCCACAGCACGCCCAGAAATGTACTCACCAGGCCTGAAATCATCATAAGAACTCCCCAGCCCAGAGGATGGGCGGGCAGCAAAAGCAGGATACGCAGCAAACCGAAAATTCCCATTTTGATCATCACGCCCGAAAGGGTGGCCGAGACATGGCTTGGAGCGCTGGCGTGCGCGTCCGGCAGCCAGAAATGCAGCGGCATCATGCCGGCTTTCATGCCAAATGCCGCCAGAGCCAGCAAAAAGACGATGCTTTGCACCGCCACACTTGCTGCGTGGGGACCTTTGGTATGCAATTCCGCAAAATTCCAGGTGCCGGTGATCTGATGCATAAAGGCGAACAGCCCAAAAAGCAGCAGTGTGCTGCCATGGGTTGCCGCCAGATAGACCCAGGCCGCCTGCCGCGCAGTGGGCTTGTGATCTTCGGTTGCAATCAGAAAAAATGCACTTATGGCCATTATTTCCCACGCCAGCAGGAAGCTCATCGCGCTCGCCGCAACTGTCAGGACCGCCATGCCCGCAATCAGCAGGCCGAACCAGGCGCGCAATCCACTTCCGTTACGCGGATGCCGGGATTGCGGCCAATAGCCGATGCCATAAATGGAAGCCAGCGTGCCGATAAAAAAAATGGGAACCAGAAAAAATGCCGCCAGCGGGTCAAGCTTCATATGCAGGGTCATGATCGGCAGCGCACCGCGGAATTCAAGCGGCGCAGCGGATTTGGCCAGCAATATCGCAACCGCGGCGGTCAGGCCGATTGCTCCGGATGCAATTGATATCCCGGTGGACAGCCACTGCCCCCAATTGGAACGGCGGCCGGCCGCAAGGCCAAAAACGCCGCCCCAGGCGAAACCCGCAGCCGCCAGGAGTGTCAGTATCAGCCACATGTTGCGCCCTGGCTTTTTAAATTCTGGTCAGGTTTCCCGGCGCCCACGGTGGCGGGAAGCGGCGTAGCGACGGGGCCGGCCGGCGGCGGATCGATTTTGGATTCGATCAGGCGCAGCGTGCGTAATATATCGTCCCGGGATGCCTGTCCCTGAATGGCCGCCATAAATGAGGAATCCCGCAAGGCATAAGCCAGTCGCGAAAGCAGTTGAAGATGAGCTCGCACGGTCGGACTGATCAGTGTAAAAAGGATGTTGACCGGTTGTTTATCCAGCGATCCGAAATCAATTGGCGTTTCCAGGAAGCAAAGGGTGACCATCGGTTTGGCCACGTGCAGCACAATCGGATTGCGTACGTGCGGAATCGCAATGCCATTGCCGATACCGGTGGAACCGAGCGTCTCCCGCGCCAGTAGCACCTGGTATAAAAAATCGCGGTCTACTTCTTCGGGCAATCGCATGACTTCCACAATCGAGTGCAGCGCCTGCGCCTTGTCGGTACCAGCTATGCGGTAATACACGCCGCCATCACGCACGGCATCACCAAGAGTCGGCGGCGGAGATTCCGTCGCCAGATCTTCCACAAAAATTTCCGGTGAAACCTGAATTTTGCGAGATGTGGCCCATTCCAGCAGTTCCGCCCTGTTAAACCGGTACTGTTCGTTGATTTGATAGGCTGGTATCGCCCCCTGTTTAATCCAGCGATAAACGCTTTTTTCGGAAACATTTAATAGCCGGGCGGCGTCACGGACGGTCAGCTTCATTGCTGTGATCCCCTTTCAATCCACAACCGAAGTGTAGCAAAAATGTCCAAAGATGTCTAGTCGATGATGTAAAAGTCTAATACAAGATAATATTGTCAATCTAAATTAAGGATGAAAGTCCGATATTTTTGATAAAAAATGGATAGCTTGCAGTAAATGCCGCTTATGCAAGCTGAAGGCGACTCGGGATCCGCTAATCCTGATTTGTAGGCTTGAAAGAGCATCAGATATGCACCGGCTTGACCAAATTTAGTATGCGCACAAACAAAATATTATGCGCGCGCAAATGTGTTGTGTAAACCGCTTCGCTTTGCTAAGATTCCCACCATCTGAACCGCACTTTATTCGTCGATATGTTTTTCGGCCGGAGGTTTCCATGGCGCAAACAGATGACTCCAACCAATTTGCGGCCGGACAGGTCGCGCCTGGCGGTTCTTCAAATGTTGGAAAAGTTCGATGGATAATCTGTTTTCTGCTTTTTTATGTCACCACCGTTAACTACATTGACCGTGGCGTCATCGGCATGGTCGAGCCTAAACTGGCCAAACTTTTTACATGGACACAGGCGGACTATGGCAACATTATTGTCGTCTTCCAGATTGCTTATGCACTGGGCCTGCTTCTGGCCGGGCGATTTATTGACTGGATTGGTGTGCGGTGGGGGTTCGCCATTGCGGTGGCGATCTGGAGTCTGGCGGAAATCAGTCATGGGTTGCTCATTTACCTTCCGGTGCATTCAACCTGGGCACATGCCGCATGGATTGTACAAATTGGCGGCCTTTCCATCCTGGGTTTCGGTGTGGCGCGTTTTGTGCTGGGGTTTGCCGAATCCGCCAATTTTCCGGCCTGTATTCGCGCGGTGGCGGAATGGTTTCCCAAACGCCAGCGTGCCCTGGCCACCGGTTTGCTTAACTGCGGTGCCAACATCGGAGCCATCGCCACACCGGTGCTGTTCACCTACATTCTTCCGGCGTTGAAACTCAAATGGTCAGCGGGCTTTTACGCGACCGGCCTGTTGGAATTCGCCTGGATCGCGATTTGGCTGTCTTTCTACAGGTCGCCGCGGAACCATGCGATGGTATCGCCGGCGGAACTGGCCTTTATTCAAAGTGAACCGGACCCACCGGCACAAAAAGTCAGTTGGGCCGAATTGCTCCGCCATCGGCAGACCTGGGCATTTGTGGTGGTAAAATTCATGACGGATCCAATCTGGTGGTTCTGGCTGTTCTGGATTCCTGATTTTCTGCATAGCCAATACAAGCTCAACATCACCTCGTTCGGGCCGGCGGTGATTGTCATTTATTCCATGACCACCGTCGGCAGTATTTTTGGAGGCTGGCTTTCCGGCTTTTTCATGCGCCGCGGCATGACCGTCAACAAAGCCCGCAAGCTGACCATGCTGGCCATGGCCTGCTGCGTGCCACCCGTGATGCTGGTGGAATTTATTCCCGGCCAGAACCACCTCTGGCTGGTGGTGTTTTTAATTGGTCTGGCGGCATCGGCGCACCAGGGCTTTTCGGCGAACATTTTTACCGTCGCCTCCGATGTGGTCCCGCGGTTTGCCGTTGGCACACTGGTCGGTTTGGGTGGAATGGCCGGTGCCATCGGCGGAATAATTCTGGCCTGGCTGGTCGGGCATATTCTTACCTGGACGCATAACAATTACACAATTCCGTTTGTTATTGCCGGGTCCTCTTACCTGGTGGCAATGGGAATTATGCAGCTTATTATGCCGCGGCTGGAGCCGATTACGCTGACAACCGCATACACTTAAAAAAAATGCAAGTTGCCGGAAGATCAGCAATTCCATTACCATGGCGGTCGTACCATCACTGGTGATTGTGCCAGTGGTCTTGTCCGGAAAAGCCTTATGCCGATAGCCAAACATTGGAGTGTGCGCCGCTGGTTCTTTACCTTCCTTGGACTTTTGTGGGTCGGTCTGCTGGCATGGGCGATGCTGGAAATGTTCACGCCGCATTATCAGGTGTCGCGCGCCACCACATTTGTTACCGCGCCGCTGAACCCGGATGGAACGGTGAATTTTCCCGCCGCATTGAATGCCGCGAATTCGCGCGGCGTAACGCCACAAAACAACGCGGCGGTGGCCTTATTAAAAATTCTTGGTGCCCATGTGCTTCTTGGCACAGCGGGGGACCGAACTGCGGCGCTGGCCGCCATGGGAATTGCAACGCTTCCCCAGGCCGGGGCATTTACCAGTTTTAATGATTACCTGAAGGCCGCTGATTTTGGCCTGCCGGCGCATCACTCCAGGCCAGCTACCACCTTAGGCCGCATGCGACTGCACTATCAAATAAATGCTGCAATTGACGCAGAATTATATCGCTATAACAACATAAATAAACCATGGAAGTCGGCAGAACATCCGCTGGTGGCGCGCTGGCTGGAATCGCAGCGGCACGTCATAAGCATGGTGCGGGCGGCCGTACGCTTGCCCCGGTATTTTGCACCGCTGCTTCCCTTTAAGCGGCACGGCATGCTCAACTACATGTTTTCACCGGCATATGTGGAACTTCTTCGTGATCTGCTGCGGATGGATGCACTGGAAAAAATAGGAGCCGGCAAATCCGCCCGCGCTTGGCGGGATATTCAGGCGATCCAT